>JBKHJQ010000277.1:0-4223 GCA_046538055.1 Actinomycetota bacterium | reverse complement strand
GTGGAGATGTTGTGGCCGGAGACGAGCATCACGTCGTCCACCCGCCCCAGGAGCCAGAAGTAGCCGTCTTCGTCCCGCTTGGCTCCGTCTCCGGGGAAGTAGCGGCCCGGGAAGCGGGACCAGTAGGTGTCGACGTAGCGCTGGTCGTCGCCCCAGATGGTGCGGGCCATGGCCGGCCATGGCCGGGTTACCACGAGGAAGCCTCCCCCGCCCAGCTCCACCGAGTTCCCGTCGTCGTCCACCACATCTGCCTCGATCCCGGGGACGGGAAGGGTGGCCGATCCCGGCTTGGTGGCAGTGACCCCGGGGAGGGGGGAGATCATGATCGCACCCGTCTCCGTCTGCCACCAGGTGTCGACGATGGGGCACCTCTCCCCCCCGATGTTGTGGTGGTACCAGATCCACGCCTCGGGGTTGATGGGCTCGCCCACGGTCCCCAGGACCCGCAGCGAGGAGAGGTCGCGGCGAGCCGGGAACTCGTCTCCCCACTTCATGAAGGCGCGTATGGCGGTGGGAGCGGTGTAGAAGATCGTGACCCCGTACTCCTCCACGATCTGCCACAGCCGGTCCTGCTCGGGAAAGTTGGGCGCCCCCTCGTACATCACCCCGGTCGCCCGGTTGGCCAGAGGCCCGTAGACGATGTAGCTGTGGCCGGTCACCCACCCGATGTCCGCCGCGCACCAGTACACGTCCGTGTCGGGCTTGAGGTCGAAGACCTGGGAGTGGGTGGTGGCTATCCCCGTCAGGTAGCCGCCCTGGGTGTGAACGATCCCCTTGGGCTTCCCGGTGGTGCCCGAGGTGTAGAGGATGTAGAGGGGATCCTCGGCGTTGAGGATCGCCGGCTCGCACTCCGGCTCCTGGCCCTCCACCAGGTCGTGCCACCAGACGTCGCGGCCTTCCTCCATGTGGACTTCCGACTCGGTGCGGCGCAGCACCACCACCTTCTCCACATCGGGGGTCCGGGCCAGAGCCACGTCCGTGTTGGCCTTGAGCGGGGTGACCTTGCCGCCCCGCCACGACCCGTCCTGGGTGATCACCACCCGGGCCTCGGCATCCTCGATCCGGCTGGCGAGGGCATCCGAGGAGAACCCGCCGAAGACCACCGAATGCACCAGGCCCAGCCGGGCGCATGCCAGCATCGCCACCGGCAACTCGGGGACCATCCCCATGTAGATCGCCACCCGGTCCCCCTTCTCCAGGCCCAGCGACTTGAGGGCGTTGGCGAACCGGCCCACATCGGCGTGCAGATCGGCATAGGTGATGCGGCGGGTGTCGCCCGGCTCACCTACCCAGTGGTAGGCGACCTGGTCTCCGTGATCGGCCAGATGCCGGTCCAGGCAGTTGTAGGCGATGTTCAGTTCGCCATCGGCGAACCACTTGAAGAACGGAGGGTTGGAATCGTCCAGCCCCTGGGTGGGCTCGGTGTACCAGGTGATGCGGGAGCGAGCCTGCTCCAGCCAGTACGCCTCGGGATCGGAGGCTGCCTCGTCGTGGATCCCCGGCTTGGCGTTGGCCTGGGCGGTGAAATCGGACGAGGGCGGGAAGGTGCGATCTTCGCTCAGCAGGTTCTCTATCGCCTGGGTCATGGGGGCTCCTTCCGTGGTTCTTCCGTACTCGCATCCTATGTCATGCGGGCAAGTCTTGTCTCCAGGGGTCCCCAGGGGGCGAATCGGCATTCAGGAATCCGGGTTTCCGACCGATGATGACGCGACGATTCACGCTGGCGTCGAGAACGTCGGATACTCCATCCAGCCGGTCCGCCACCACACCATGCGACTCACGTTCCCGCGCCCCCGAATCCCCCAGCTCGCCCGCTACCTGGCCGGCATAACCGTCGTGTCGGTCGCCGCCGCCCTGGGTATCCGGTCGGGAGTGGGCGCCGCCCCCTACGACGCTCTCTTGGCCACGATCAGCGAGATATCGGGGGCCTCGTTCTGGTTGTCGGCCTGGGGACTGCAGGGCGTCTGGATCACCCTGATCCTGGGAATGAGAGGACGCTTCGACCTGGGGACGGTCTTCCACTCCCTCTCGTTCGGTCCCATCATGTCTGCCACCCTGGCCCTGGTCCCTCCCGCAGGTGACGTGTGGCTGTCGCTCCTCTACCTGGCGGTGGCAGTGGGAGGCATCGCCTTCGGATTGTGGCTGTACCTGGGTGCCGGCTTCGTGGCCGGCACCATCGACACCCTGTTCGAGACCGTGTCGGCCCGGCGACGGTGGCGGCCCGCCACGGTGCGCACCACCTTCGATGTCACCTGCTGCGCGGTGGCGTGGCTGGGCAGCGGGCCGGTGGGCGTGGGAACCGTGGTCATCGCCCTGGGAGTGGGACCCCTCCTGGCAGCCATGGACAGCGGCTTGGCCCGACCGGGCTCGTGGCGGGGCGTCCCGCTGGGACGCCGTGGTAGGGTCCCGGCGCTGACCCTGGACCTGGTCGACACCACCGAGTACCCGGTGCTCCCCCGCGCCTGAGTCTTCTACCGACCGGAGAGCCAGCTCGACATCACCCGGCCTCTCCCGGTTAGCTTTTCCTGCCAACCCGACGAGGGCGGTCCCTTGGATCAAGAGGATCCAACGAGGGAACCACTCAGACAGGAGGAGAGACCGATGCGTTCCCCCCACCGACGACGACTGCCGACATTCGCTGTCGCCCTGGCGATCCTGATCGCCGCCCCGCTGGCGGTGGTGGCCAGCGACGCATTCGACGACGTTGACGACTCCAACGTCCACCACGACGACATCACATGGCTGGCCGACAACGGCGTCACCGCCGGCTGCAACCCGCCCGACAACACCGAGTTCTGCCCCGGAGACCCGGTACTCCGCCAGCAGATGGCCTCGTTCATGCGCCGCCTGGCCGAGAACCAGGTAGTCGACGCCGCCACCGCCCAGACAGCGGAGACCGCCGACGATGCCGACACGCTGGACGGACAGGACGGCACCGCCTACTCCACCGTCGTAGCTGCAGCCACATGCTCCGACGACTTGACGGATGGCACCACGAGCTGCGGAAGCGACCCGTCTGGTTCCGTGCCGGACGAAACCACCATCGAGGTGCTCTCAGCTGACCTGGAAGCTCCTGTGCCAGGAACCATCGTCGTGGATGCCCATACTCGCTCAACACTCCAGCACTGGTTGACCCTCAACGAGACCTGTGCCGACGTGGCTGACACGGAAACGCTCCAGGCCCAGATCCTCAACGGACTCGTTCTGTTCGGTCCTGAACGCGCTTCAGGATCGACTGCGGTTGAGGTGGGAGCAGGCACACACACAATTCGGCTCTGCGGGGTGTACGCCAACACTGATGGCGGCGGCCTCCTGGTCGCAGCCAATCTGGTCACCGAATGGACGGCAAACGGCTCAGTCGAGACAGCAAGCGCCCCCGACGGTGTTGGCACGCTCGAGAATCCTTTCCCCGACGACAGATAGCTTTCGTCCTAGAGACCGTTCTCGCGCATGGATTGCACGCTAGAGCGGGCAATCCATGCGCTGGGCTCATCCTCCTCGGTGCCGACCGGAGCGTGGCCGTCACGACCACATCGGTGGACGCCGGCCAACACACGGTGCGCCTGTGCGGGGCCTACGACGGCACGGATGGAATGGGTCTCGTGCCGGCCGCCAATCTCGTCACGGAGTGGACGGCTGGAGGATCGGTGGACATCCAAGCAGCGTCACCCGCGATGGACCCTCACTCGACGTGACCGAGCGGGACTACTCAGAGGTCGGACTCGGACCGGATAGTCGCTCACATCGTGGCGGGCAGCCTGCTGGCGGAATGTACGGCAGGAGGATCGGTGGAGATCCAGTCCGCACTATCCGGCAACGGAACCCCCCTGGATCTAGCCCCCTGGGTAGCTGAACGAGCCGACGGTAGCGCAGCCACATGTGACACCACCCACCCGATCCCCGGATCCCGTGTATTCGGCAGGGAACTTGACGATCTATTAGGTTCAGAAGGGCTGACCGGCCGCATCTCCGAGTGGGGGGTGGTGGGAATCAGCCACAAGACCTGGCAACAAGGAGGAGAGAAAGTATGCCAGAACCCGACCGCAAGCGCCGTCTCGTCACCTTCGTGGTGGCCATCGTGACCCTGATCGCAGCCCCGCTGGCGGTGGTGGCCAGCGACGCGTTCGACGATGTGGACAACGACAACGTCCACCACGACGACATCACCTGGCTGGCCGACAACGGCGTCACCGCCGGCTGCAACCCGCCCGACAACACCGAGT
>JBKHJQ010000276.1:0-4228 GCA_046538055.1 Actinomycetota bacterium | reverse complement strand
GGCCCGGCCAGACCCTGGCCTATGTGTGCAGGCGATTCGTGTGCGACTCCCCCGTATCCACGGCCGAGGACCTCCGGGCGGCCCTCTGAGAGACGCGGGACGGCAGATGCCGGGGGCCCCGGGGCCGGCCCCCGGTCAAAGGAGCGCTCCCACCAGCGGGTGGAGCCCTCCCACCCACCGGTGGTTGGAGGCAGGCGCCGCCGAGGCGTTGGGACGACGGATCTGCACCGTCCGCATCCCCAGGGCGGCCGCCCCGTCCAGGTAGTCCGCCCGATCGTCCACGAACACGGAGCGGGCCGCCTCCACCCCCACCGCCTGCAGGGCGACCTCGTAGATGACGGCAGCCGGCTTGGCCGCCCCCACCTCACAGGACAGCACCACCGCGTCGGCTTCCCGTCCCAGGCCGAGCCGGTCCACCACGGGGCGGGTGGACGGAGAGCAGTTGCTGACCACCCCCGTCCTCAGACCGCCCGCCCGCAGCCTTCGCAGGACGCCTACCGCATCCTCGTAGAGGACCACCCTTCGAGCCAGGGTCCTCTCCTCCCACGCCACCAGATCCGCCACGAGGGCCGGTCCCGGTTCTACACCGCAATGCCGGGCGACGGCCACCAGCACGGATTCCGCGTCCGGGAGCTCACCCCCGTCGCGAGCATGCCGTAGATCCTCGTAGGCCAGCTCCACCGCCGCGGGAGCCACTTCCAGGCGATCGGCCAGCTCCTCGGCCATGCCCGACCAATCCGCCCACACCAGGGTGTCGTAGAGATCGAAGAGGATCGCGTCCGGCTCAGGCATCGGCCCGGCTGATGATGGCTCGGTCGGCCCTCCGGCCCGCCCCCGGATCACCCAACAGGATGGCGGCCGCCAGGACGTATCCCACCCAGAGAGCATCTGCCACCGCCAGATGAGCCACGCGCAGCCAGAGGGGTAACCCTCCGAAGATCATCACGAACCCGGTCAGGAACTGGAGCCCGACCAGAAGCGACAGTCCCGTGACCGCCCGGCCGGCGATCCCTCGCTGCACCAGGGCGAAGGCGGCGCCGAGGACTACCACCACCGCCACTATCGGGTGGAGAATGCGTAGGTCGGTCAGGAAGTGCTCGACCTCGGGAGCAGCGCCTCCGGTCTTGGGGAAGAGGGTGTCGGCCAGGGCGGTCACGGCCCCGGTGGCGGCCACGACCAGGTAGGCACCGGCCCCGGCGGCCAGCCAGCGACGGACGGAAGGATGGGCAGAGCCCCGCAGGGGAGCACCCCCTCCCAGCAGATGGGCTGTGACGGTGAGAGCTGCCAGCAGCAAGAAGGTATTCACCAGATGGAGTGGGACCGACACGGCCCGTGCCACCGACGCGTCGTCGGCCACCCACTCGAAGAGGACGATGGCGGCCCCGATGAGTGCCTCGCCCACTATCGCCACCAGCGAGAGAACGACGGCGGTCCGGGCCTGATGGGGAGGAGGCACCCGCCGCAGGACCCACACCGCCAGCACACCCACCAGGATCAGTGCCACCCCCGAGACGGCACGGTGGGCGAACTCGACGGCCGTGTCTCCTTCCAGAACCGGAAGAGCGCTTCCCCGGCACGTCGGCCACGAACGCCCGCATCCGGCGCCGGAGCCGGTGGCCCGTACCACTGCGCCCATGAGGATGACGACCACGTTGAAGGCCAGTGTGGCCCAGGCGAAACGGGTCAGGCCGACGCGCATGACGCGAAGTGTATGAGGGCCCCGGAGAAGCCGGCACATCGCAACACCGCGTTTCGGATCCGCCCGGCCCGGCGGCATAGGCTGACGTCCATGCAGATCTCCGAGTCGATCATCGACCTGATAGGCGATACGCCCCTGGTGCGGCTGGCACGGCTCCATCCCGCCGGGAACCTGGTGGCCAAGCTCGAGTTCCTGAACCCGGGAGGGTCGGTCAAGGAGCGGATAGCGGTGACGATGATCGACGCGGCCGAGAGGGAAGGGCTGCTGGGACCGGGAGGGACGATCATCGAGCCCACCTCGGGAAACACCGGCGTGGGGCTCGCCCTGGTCGGGGCGGTGCGAGGCTACCGGGTGATATGCACCGTCCCCGACAAGGTCTCCCAGGAGAAGCGCGACCTCCTCAGGGCATACGGAGTGGAGGTGATCGTGACACCCACCGACCGGCTCCCCGAGGACCCCGACTCCTACTACGGGGTGGCGGCCAGGCTGACCTCGGAGATTCCGGGAGCGTTCCGCCCCGACCAGTACTCCAACCGCCACAACCCCCTCGCCCACTATCGGACCACGGGGCCGGAGGTATGGCGCCAGACCGACGGGCAGGTGGATGTGTTCGCGGCGGGTGTCGGAACCGGCGGGACGATCACCGGTAGCGCCCGCTACCTCAAGGAGATGAAACCCGGGATCACCGTCCTGGGAATCGATCCGAAGGGATCCATCTACACGGCGGGACCGGATGGAGACATCCACCAGTACTACACCGAGGGGGTGGGGGAGGATTTCTATCCCGAGACCGTGGACCTGGATCTGATCGACAGATGGGAGATGGTGGACGACCGCCAGGCCTTCGCCATGGCCCGCCGCCTCGCCCGGACAGAGGGGATCCTTACCGGCCCGTCCGGAGGCATGGCGGTGGAAGGAGCCCTGCGGGTGGCCGACGAGGACCACGGCTCCCTGGTTGTGGTGATAGTGCCGGACTCGGGACGCGGCTACCTGTCCAAGGTCTTCAGCGACGACTGGATGGCCCAGCACGGCTTCCAAACGTGAGTGCGGGCGCCCCGGGGGGCGCCCGCACTACAGAAGACTCGGGGGGTTGCTTCGGTCAGGAAGACCGCCGCGGAGGGACCAGTCCCGCAGTACCCAGAGCCGGTGGTCCGAGTTTGGAGTCGCCACCTTCCTCGTCGAGGGAGTGACGCTCAAGGCTCCGCGCCACTCAGCGCTCGGCCACCTCCAGAGTCCCAAAGAAACAACTATGCAAGTAGGACCACCTCCTTTCTCTGGTGACCTGCATTCTGGCACAGATCGACGCCAATGCCACCCGATTTGGGGAGAGGGTCAGATGTCGGGAGTGTCGAGGACCGTGGCCGGGAACGGTGAAGTGTCGTGATCGGCCGGCTCCCACGTGATCCAGACCCGGGGGAAGTCCCGCCGGGCAACGCCGGCGATCATCTCGAACCTGCCCGACTCCCGGAAGGTGCCGGCCGAGACGTGGCGGCCGTCGGGTGCGGTGAGCCACATCTCGTAGTAGGCATCCGGGCCGGTCGGCTCCAGCCCGCTCACGTCCACCACCATCCGGGTGCCGTTGCCGGTGTTCCAGCCTTCCACCGAGGCACTGGCACCCGGGGCGGCAGGGCCGGCGACGAGCTGCATCGACCAGTCGGGCCGGTTGCCGAGTCCCAGACCCAGGGCAGCCACGACGGCCAGGACGGCCACCGCGCCCCACACCCACCACCGAGGCCGGCGCTCCCCGGTGCGGGACTCTCCCGTCACGGCCGCCACCACGTCCTCGGACAGGCGGTCGGGCGGGGCCTCCCAGAAGAGGGGATCTCGCAGATACCGTCCCAGCGCCTCCGCCGGGGGGAGGCGCATCCGGCATTCCGGGCACACGGCCAGATGGGAGGACACGACCTCGTCGTCCTCCCAGTCACCCCGGGCGATCCGCTCCAGGACCGTGTCACAGCTCATGCCGTCTCCGTTCCCATGTGGTCGAGGAACCCGGCCAGGCGCCGGAAGGCCCGGTGCGAACGTGACTTGACGGTGCCGAGGGGGATGCCCAGCTCCTCGGCCGCCTCCGAGTGGGTGAGCTGGCGGTAGAACGTGGCCTCGATGATCTGGCGCTCGTCCGCCGGGAGGTCCTCCACCGCCGAGCGCACCTCCCACAGCTCCCACAGGCCCTCGAACGAGGGCGGCAGCACGGCCATGTCGGTCTCCTCCCGGCGGTTCTCCCGATGTCGCCTCTCCCGGCGGTAGACATCAACGGCCGCCCTGCGGGCGATGGCGTACAGCCAGGGGCCCGGATCACGCTCGGGGTCGAAGCGGGCCGCCGCCCTCCAGGCGTTCACGAAGGTCTGCTGGACCACCTCCTCGGCCAGCATCCGGTCTCCCAGGGACCGCAGGGCGATGGCGAAGACGGGCCGGCCGTACGCCCCGTACAGATCCCGCACGGCGTCGTGGTCCCCCCGCCGAAACCGCTCCATGAGGCGCCTGCTCATATACCCACAATACGGAGGCGGCGGCTGCCCGGTTCGGACC
>JBKHJQ010000275.1:0-4256 GCA_046538055.1 Actinomycetota bacterium | reverse complement strand
CATCCACTACCGGCGCGACCAGGCCGTCCCGTTCAGCGGGGCGCGCCGTCTCGCCTCGACGCTTCCCGACGCCCGGCTCGTCACCCTGGACGGCCCCTATCACGTGGTGCCTCCCCAGGACGCCGACCGGGTGGCGGCGATGATCCTCGACTTCATCTCTGAGGACAGCTGAGCGACAACGTCCGGTAAGCGCCCCGCAAGGGCGGGATCGGAGGATCGGCGCTTCCCGACGAAAGGAAGCGAGATGGACACTCACGCCCGACCGATCCGCCGTGTCGTCGCCGTCGACGAGCGGTTCGCCGGACCCCCCGGGATGGCAAACGGAGGCTACATCTCCGGGCTGGTCACGGCCGGGACCTCCTCCCAGGTGGTCCTCCACCGCCCGGTTCCCCTCTCGCGGACCCTCATCGTCAGCCGGACCGCCGACGGCAACATCCTCACCGATGGGGAGGGTCGCCTCCTGACGGCGGTGGAGCGGCCGCCGGTGGAGACCGACCTCGACTTCGTGGAGGCCCACGAGGTGGCGGCGGCGCCGCCGGTCGACTACCTGGACAGGCATCCCTTCCCCCGATGCTTCGTGTGCGGCACGGATCGCGCCCAGGGCGACGGGATGGTGATCCATCCCCGCAGGGTGGGCGAGACGATGGCGGCGGTGTTCACCCCGCCCGACGAGGGAGAGGCCACCGTCCCCGTGGAGTACCTCACCGCCGCCCTCGACTGCCCGGCCGGCTGGGCCGTGTACGGGCCGGGCGAGATAGGCGTGCTGGGGACGTTCGAGGTGGAGGTCACCGACAAGGCTCTGGCCCGGGAGCCGCTCGTGGTCGTGGCCAGAGGGATCCACCGGGAGGGCCGCCGCCGCTACGCCGAATCGGCGGTCTTCAGCTCGGGAGGCGGGATCATCGGTGCCGCCCGTTCCATCTGGATCGACTTCGATCCCCGGGCTGCCAGACCCTCCCGCTGAGGAGGGGGCTCAGTACTGGTCGGCCGGGCGGCGCTGCTTGGAGGGTTGCACCCGGGGCGGCTCGCCCGGCTGCTTGGGATAGTGCGGCGGCCAGGGGGCGTCGCCGATGCCGTTCTCCTCGTCGCGGATCACCCACTCCATCAGCGTGTCGATCCGGCCCGCCGCCTCGTCTATGCCCCGGGTGAGGTCCCCCACCTCGCCGTATCGCTCGGAGGCGAAACGATCGAGGGGGAAGTCCTCGATGTGGACGTCCTCCAGCTCCTCCCACCGGAACGGCGCCGACACGTATCCGGTGGGACGGACGCCGTAGGCGGAGGAGACGGTCTTGTCCCGGGCGTTCTGGTTGTAGTCCACGAACACGCCGTGGCGCTCCTCCTTCCACCAGGCGGTGGTGACGAGCCCGGGCATGCGGCGCTCCAGCTCGCGGGCGAAGGCCAGGACTGCACGCCGGGTCTGGAGGAAGTCCCACAGGGGCTCGATGCGCACGTACACGTGGATGCCGCGGCTTCCCGACGTCTTGGGCCAGCCCACCAAGCCCACCTCGCCCAGGAGATCCCTGGCTCCGCCGGCTGCCCGGCGAACCTCCTCGAATCCGAAACCGGGGGTGGGATCGAAGTCGAAGCGGAGCTCGTCGGGGTGGTCTATGTCGTCGGACCGGACCGGCCAGGGGTGGAAGTCCAGGCAGCCGAGCTGGACCAGGCGGATGACGTCGGCTTCGGTGCGGGGGACGTTCATCATCCCCGGCCGCTGGGAGGGGAATCGGATCTGGACGGTGTCGAAGGGGGTGTTCTTGGCGGCCCGCTTGTGGTACACGGGGTCCTCGATCACGCCATGCATGTAGCGCTTGAGCATGGTGGGTCGGTGGGCGATCCCCCGGGCCGCACCCTCCGCCACCGCCAGGAAGTGCCCCACCACGTCCATCTTCGTCCAGCCCTGCTGGGGAAACACGATCCGGTCGGGGGAGGAGATCCGCACCGTCTCCCCGCCCACCTCCACTTCCACACCG
Source organism: Actinomycetota bacterium (assembly GCA_046538055.1). Classification (GTDB taxonomy): domain Bacteria; phylum Actinomycetota; class Acidimicrobiia; order Spongiisociales; family ZC4RG35; genus ZC4RG17. The sequence continues at coordinate 2,289 of JBKHJQ010000275.1, read as the reverse complement.
TCCTTGGCCATTGCCCCATCATCCCACGCCTCCCCGTCTTCCGCGCATCAAGTTGATGCGCGAAAACGGAACAGGGGCGGGAGAGTAGGCTGGGTGGGGTGACGGACCTCCTCGAGCTCGTCCGGGACTCCCTGATCGGTGCCGACACGGCGGTGACGACCCCGTTCGGTCGGCGGCGGGTGGTGTACGCCGACTACACGGCCTCGGGGCGGTCCCTAGGGTTCGTGGAGGACTTCATCCGGGACTCGGTGCTGCCCCTGTATGCCAACACCCACACCGAGACCTCCGGAACGGGGCTGCAGACCACCCGCTTCCGGGAGGAGGCCCGCGACATCATCCGCCGGTGCGTGGGCGCCAGCCGTGCCGAGCATGCCGTGATCTTCGCCGGCTCCGGGTCGACAGGGGCCATTGACCGACTCATCGCCATCCTGGGCCTGCGGATCCCTGCCACTCTCGAGGATGGCTACCGGCTGTCGGACCATATACCCGCCGGGGAGCGTCCCGTCGTGTTCGTGGGGCCCTACGAGCACCACTCCAACGAGTTGAGCTGGCGGGAGACCATCGCCGACGTGGTGGAGATCGCCGAGGACCCCGACGGCCACATCGACCTGGACGACCTGGAGCGCCGCCTCACCGAGTTCGGGGATCGGCCGCTACGCATAGGAAGCTTCTCGGCGGCATCCAACGTCACCGGCATCATCTCCGACACTTCCGCCATCTCCCGTGTCCTCCACCGCCACGGTGCCCTCTCATTCTGGGACTTCGCCGCGGCCGCCCCCTATGTGGGAATCGAGATGCGGTCACCGGGGAGCGATGGCGGCGACTACAAGGACGCCGTGTTCATCTCCCCCCACAAGTTCATCGGCGGTCCGGGAACCCCCGGTGTGCTGGTGGTGCGCCGCGACCTCCTGGCCAACCGGGTGCCGTCGGTGCCGGGCGGAGGCACCGTCACCTACGTGAGCGAGGACCACCACCGCTACGTGTCCGAGCCCGAGCATCGGGAGGAGGGGGGGACGCCGGCCATCGTGGAGTCGATCCGGGCGGGCCTGGTCTTCGCCCTCAAGGAGCGGGTGGGACCCGACCTGATCCGCAAGCTGGAGCACGAGTTCATCCAGCGGGCCATCGACTCCTGGTCGGAGAACCCCAACATCCGGATCCTGGGGAACCCGCGGGCGGAGCGGCTCTCCATCGTCTCGTTCCTGGTCCGGGCCCCTGCCCATCTGGGGTCCGACCGCTTCCTCCATCACAACTTCGTGGTGGCGGTGCTCAACGTCCTGTTGGGAATCCAGGCCCGGGGAGGATGCTCGTGCGCCGGCCCCTACGGCCACCGGCTGCTGGGGATCGATGCCGCCACCTCCGCCCGTTTCGAGGACGAGATCGCCGCCGGCTGCGAGGTGATCAAGCCGGGATGGGTCCGGATCAACTTCAACTACTTCATCTCCGAGGAGGAGTTCGACTACCTGGTGGATGCCGTCCACCTCGTGGCGGAGGAGGGCTGGCGCCTCCTGCCCCAGTACCGGTTCGATGCGGCCAGCGGGGGATGGCGCCACCGGGACGGACTGGCCGCACCGCCCCTCAGCCTGGAGGGCTTCTTGTCCCGGGACGACCTCACCCCGCCCACGCTGCCGCTGAGCAGCCTGTCGGACCAGCTCGCCGAGGCCCGCCGGATACTGCAGGCGGCTCCCCTCCACAGCGACGATGAGGCTGCGCTGCCTCCCACCTCGGAGTCGCTGCGCTGGTTCCCCCTCCCCTCCGAGGTGTGATCGCACCGGTTTGGGGATACCCCTGTGTGGTAGGCAACGGGGGAGACGACAGAGAGGGGAGAACATGCCACAGGCAGTCCGCGATGTCATGACACCCGACCCCGTCCGGGTCCCGGAGAGCATGAGCATCATCCAGATGGCCGAGCTCATGCGCGACCGCAACATCGGGGACCTGATCGTCTCCGACGGTTCCTCGGTGGTGGGCATCGTCACCGACCGGGATCTGGTGGTGCGGGGCCTGGCCTCCGGCGACGGGGTGGAGATGCTGGCCGCCGGGGATCTGGCCAGCCGCGACATAGAGAGCGTGTCACCGGACGACCCGGTGGCCACCGCGGTGGAGCGGATGCGGGAGAACGCCCTCCGCCGCCTCCCGGTGGTCGACAACGGTGAGCTGGTGGGAGTGGTGTCGCTCGGCGACCTGGCCGCCGAGCGCGACCCCGAATCGGCCCTGGCCGACATCAGCGAGGCCCCGCCCAACATCTGAGGGACCCTCACCCGTTCTCGCGCATCGAATGCGGCCTACAGG
>JBKHJQ010000274.1:0-4263 GCA_046538055.1 Actinomycetota bacterium | reverse complement strand
GCTCCCCACCGGGGGACGGAACCCAGATGGCCGCCTTCTGGGCGGGGGACCGGTACTACACCCTGGGCGGGCGCACCTCGTCGGCCTACGACCCCATCCCCGAGGACTGGCAGGGAGTGGAGGTGTACGAGGTGACGCCCTGCCCCGAGAGCGAGGCGAACGTCCTCAACTGCTTCCTGGACGACCGATTCGCCATGGGCTTCCGGGAGACCGCCCCCTGGGGACGCCACCCGTTCCAGCCGGGCACCCGCCCGGCTCATGTCATACCCGCCGGCTCCTCCTCCACGGTGGGCGGCCGGGAGGTGTCGGTCACCGCGGCCGGGGAGGGGGCCTTCCAGGTGTCGATCGGGCAGGGCACGTCCTTCACGGACATATCCGGCCACGTATTCGCCCAGGACATCCAGTGGCTGGCCGCCTCCGGCATAACCAAGGGGTGCAACCCTCCCGGCAACAGCCTGTTCTGTCCCGACGATCCCGTGACGCGGGGTCAGATGGCCGCCTTCCTGCACCGGGCGCTTCCCGACCTGCCCGCAGGCTCGGTCACCGACTTCACCGACGACGACGGTTCGGTGTTCGAATCCGACATCGAGTGGCTGTCGGCGACGGGTGTCACCCGGGGCTGCAACCCGCCCGCCAACGACCGGTTCTGCCCTGACCAGATCGTGACCCGGTCGCAGATGGCCGCATTCCTGCACCGGGCGCTTCCCGATCTGGCGACGGGTCCGTCCACCGACTTCACCGATGACGACGGTTCGGTGTTCGAATCCGACATCGAGTGGCTGGCGGCCACGGGTGTGACCCGGGGCTGCAACCCGCCCGCCAACGACCGGTTCTGCCCGGAGGATCCCGTGACCCGGGGTGCCATGGCCGCCTTCCTGCATCGCGCCATGGGCGGATGAGCGGATCCTCGGCGGGAGCGATACCCGGCGTCTGCTGACATACTCCCCGGCGATGGCCGACTTCCTGGACCTGGTGCAGACCTCCCGGCGGGTGGCGTCCACCCGCTCCCGGCGGGAGAAGGTGGATCATCTGGCCTCGTTCCTGGCTTCCCTCCCCACCGCCTCGGTGGCACCCGCCGTGGCATACCTGGCCGGCGTCATACCCCAGGGTGCCCTGGGGGTGGGGTGGGCCACCCTCCAGGATCCTCCCCGCCCCGCCCGGAGGGCCTCTCTCACCATCGCCCGGGTGGCCGAGGCCTTCGATCGCCTGGCGGGCACCGCCGGTCCCGGATCCAACGCCCTCCGCAGGGAGATCGTCGAGGAGGTGATGGGATCCGCCACCGAGGACGAGCAGCGCTTCCTGTTCGGGCTGATCACAGGCGAGATCCGCCAGGGTGCGCTGGAGGGAATCATGGTGGAGGCAGCGGCCAAGGCAGCGGACATCCCGGCCGCCCGGATTCGACGGGCCACGATGCTCCACGGCAGGATCTGGGAGGTGGCCGGTCTCGCCCTGCAAGGGGGCGAGGAGGCCCTGGACGGGGTGGGCCTGGAGGTGTTCCGGCCCATGAAGCCCATGCTGGCCCAGAGCGCCGAGGACCTCGCCAGCGCCCTGGAGAGGACCGGACCGGCGGCGGTGGAGTGGAAGCTGGACGGAATCCGCCTTCAGGTCCACCGGCGGGACCGGCGGGTGGAGGTCTACACCCGCAACCTCAATCCCGTCACCGAGCGGATGGAGGAGGTGGTGGAGAGGGCCATGGCCCTTCCCTGCCGTACGGCGGTGCTGGACGGCGAGGCTCTCACCTTCGACGAGAGGGGGCTCCCCGCTCGCTTTCAGGAGACGGCCGGGCGCTTCGGGACCGAGGAGATGGACGGGCGCGGCATGCGGGCGTTCTACTTCGACCTGCTCCACCTGGACGGCCGGGACCTGATCGACGAGCCTCTCACGGAGCGGCGCAAGCTGCTGGAGGGCCTGGTGAGCGACGATGTCATCCCCCACCACGTGACGGGATCGCCCCAGGAAGCGGAGGGGGTGCTGGCCGACGCCCTTTCCCACCACCATGAGGGCGTGGTGGTGAAGGCGCTCGACTCGACCTACGAGGCGGGCCGGCGGGGGGCCTCCTGGGTGAAGGTGAAGCCCGTCCACACCCTCGATCTGGTGGTGCTGGCGGCCGAGTGGGGGCACGGACGCCGCCAGGGCCGGCTCTCCAACCTCCACCTGGGGGCACGGGCTCCCTCGGAGTTCGTGATGGTGGGGAAGACCTTCAAGGGCCTGACAGACGAGCTGCTCGAGTGGCAGACCCGGCGGCTGCAGGAGATCGAGGTGCGGCGGACCCGGTCGACGGTCTTCGTCCGCCCGGAGGTGGTCGTGGAGGTGGCGCTGGACGGCGCCCAGGTCTCCACCCGCTACCCCGGCGGGGTGGCCCTCCGCTTCGCCCGCGTGCGCCGCTACCGGCCCGACAAGGATCCGGACGAGGCGGACACGATCGACACCGTCCGGGCGATGGCCGGTCTGGGGTCCCTGCAGCCCTGATGCGATACTGGCCGCCGAGCGTCCACAGGAGGCATGCAGCAGATGGCTACCCCACACATCTCAGCCGAGGCGGGGGATTTCGCACCCTCGGTTCTCCTTCCCGGTGATCCCCTCCGGGCCAAGTACATCGCCGAGACCTTCCTGGACGACGTCCGCGAGGTGAACTCGGTCCGGAACATGCTGGGCTTCACCGGCATCTACAGGGGCGTGCCGGTCTCGGCGATGGGGACGGGCATGGGGATTCCCTCCGCCTCCATCTACGCCACCGAGCTCGTCACCCAGTACGGGGTGGAGAAGCTGATCCGGGTGGGGTCGTGCGGTGCCCTCCAGCCCGATCTGGCGCTTCGGGACGTGATACTCGCCATCGGGGCCTGCACCGATTCGGGTGTGAACCGGGTGCGCTACGGGGGTTTCGACTTCGCCGCCACCGCCGACTTCGACCTCCTGGTGGCGGCCCGTCAGGCTGCCGGGGAGGTGGACATCCCGGTGCGGGTGGGCAACGTCCACTCCGCCGACCTGTTCTACAACCCCGAGGAAGGGGCCTTCGAGCGCATGCAGGGCATGGGAGTGCTGGCGGTGGAGATGGAGGCGGCCGGCCTCTACGGGGTGGCGGCCGAGAGGAAGGCCCGCGCCCTTACCATCCTCACCGTGTCCGACCACGTGATCCACGGGACCGAGACCTCGTCGGAGGAGCGGGAGACCACCTTCGACGACATGGTGCGGATCGCCCTGGAGGCCATCGTCCTGGACGCCGCCTGACTCCGGAGCCCGGGTGAGCGAGGCCGACCGTCGCCGGTGGGACGAGCGTTACCGGGAGCTGGGGATGGCTCCCGTCGATCGGGCCGACTCCAACCCCGGCCCTCCGGTCTTCGCCCATGTCGAGCACCTGCTCCCCCGGGCGGGGCGGGCACTGGAGATCGCCTGCGGGCGGGGCCAGGGTGTGGCGTGGCTGGCCCGGCGGGGGATGGAGGTGTGGGCGGTGGACGTCTCCGGGGAGGCGATCGAGCTGACCCGGCGGCTGGTGGAGGCCTACGGGGTCGCCTCCCGCTGCCATCTGCAGGTCTGGGACCTGGACGGTGGCCTGCCCGACACACCGGAGATGGACCTGATCCTCTGCTACCTATTCCGGGACCCGCGTCTCGACCGGGCGCTGACCGATCGACTGGCGCCGGGTGGGGTGCTGGCCATCGCCACGCTGAGCGAGGTGGGAGCGGGACCGGGGCGGTTCCGGGCCCGACCCGGGGAGCTGGAGGAGGCCTTCGGGCACCTGGAGATCATGGAGGCCGGTGAGGCCGACGGAACCGCCTGGGCTGTGGCTCGCCGCCGGCAGCGCTCCTAGATCATGCCTCGCTGCCAGGGAACTCCGGCCAGCACCAGCACGAGCGACAGGAGGGTCATCACCGCCACCGTCCGCCAGCCGCTGCCTCCCTCGTCCTGCCGTCCCCGGGAGAGGCCGACATGGAACACGGCGATGGCGGCCAGCATGGCGAGTGGATGGAAGATGCCGATGAAGCCACCCTGCTCCCATCCCTGATCGATCAGGTAGAGGACGACCCCGATCGTCACCTGCAGGTCGAAGAGTATCGAGACCCCCGAGAGCCAGCGGTCCGTGGGCGGGGAGGTGGCGGATGTTCGGGTGAACCCCGCCACCACCGTGGCGATGAGGGCGAGGAGGACGAGCCAGCGGAGTCCGGAGTGGGCTGCGACGAGTATGTCCATGGGTGGCAGGGTACTCGGGCGGCGCCCCCCCATCGTCTTCGCGCATCATCTGCGGCCCATGGGCCGCAGATGATG
>JBKHJQ010000273.1:0-4265 GCA_046538055.1 Actinomycetota bacterium | reverse complement strand
ACAACCGCACCAGAGAAAAAGCAGACCCGCTGGTGGCGGCCGGCGCCACCGCGGGATGAACCGGGGCCGTCGAGCCGAGCCCCGCCGAGTTCCACGAGCCGGCGAATCGCTGGAGGGACGTGATCGGGTCCTCGAAGGGAAGCGAGTATCCCACTACGGGGAGCCCGCCGAGGAAGATGGTCCGCAGACCTATCACGACCAGCACCACCGCACCGAGCACACCCCAGGTGGTGGTGGAGTTCCATACTTCGGTCGCTCGCTTGGCCACGGCCGAGTCCTCGTCGAAGAGGGTGAGGATCCGGTCGGAGAGCTCCGAGCCGATCTGGCGGAGCCGGACCGATCCCCGCACCTGGTACCGGAACAGCTCCTCGTCCCCGACCTGGCGCACCCGGGCGATGTTGGTTCGGGCTCCCAGCGTGGAGGGAAGCCGCCACAGGTTCCACACCCAGGTGAGCACGTACCTGGGGCCCAGTCGCCAACGGCCGAGAAGGAGGCCTCCCAGAGAGTCGGCCAGCCCCGCCAGCATCGCGAAGGGGATCATCCAGGCCAGGGTTATGGGCCGGTACGCCTTGAGCATCGCCCGCATCCGGCCCGACTGCTCGCGCCAGCCGCCGTCGCCCCGACCGCACCGGCGTTGGTGGAACACCTCCGAGGACGGCACGACGATCACTCGCCCGCCGGCGATCCGAACTCGCTGGCTGAGGTCGAGACCCGCCGCCACCGGTGCGAGAGCGGGGTCGAGTCCCCGCAGCCCCCGCAGCAGATCCCGCCGTACCAGCATCGAGACCGACGACACGAAGGCGACATCACGCACCACGTCGTACTGCTCGAGGTCGACCTCCCCCTCATCCAGCCCGCTGTAGGGCTCCCCGAACACGTCTGTGGCCGAGCCCACGCTCTCCAGCGTGTCGGGAGTCCCCGCCACCAGGAGCTTGGAGCCGGCCAGGGACGCCTCGAACCTCTCCGCCTCGGACACCAGCGAGCGCAGGGCGTCGGGCCGGGGCAGGGCGTCTCCATGCAGGATCCAGACGTAATCCACCGAGGACCCCAACCCCGCCACCACATCCTCCAGATCCTCACTCAACACCACACCGGCGGGAGCATCCTCCACGCCCGCCCCGATGAGCCTCACGTCGGTGAGCGGATGGTCCTGACCGCGGACCGCCTCCAGCGTGGCCTGGGGGTCGACGCCGACCACCACGGAGACGGCCGCCACCACCGACACCCTATCCGGAGTGGGGGAGCTGTCGGCCTCGGAGGCCGCGGGTACCTCGGTGCTTCCCGAGGGGGTGACGTTCATGCGGTTGGTCATTGTGGAACGCAACTCGTGAATATGGCAATCTCTCGCGACCATTCCGGACGATCCGCTCCGGGACGTGGGGAGGGACGATGGAAGCCAAACGATGGGAGGACAGAACTTGAAGGTCGCGGCGCTATCGGGCGGAGTCGGCGGCTCCCGCATGCTGAGGGGTCTGGCCGCGCTGGATGACGTCGAGTTGACCGCCATCGTCAATGTGGGAGACGACGACGAGATCTACGGAGTCCACGTCTCGCCGGACATCGACACGGTCATCTACACGCTGGCCGGTCGCGAGAGCGCGGCCGGGTGGGGCTTGGCCGACGACACCCACACGGTGATGGATGCCCTCGAGAAGTTCCCCATCGACACATGGTTCCGGATCGGGGACGCAGACCTGGCCACCAGCCTCTTCCGGACGGCCCGGCTGCGGAGCGGATGGACGCTCACCCAGGCGACCACCGCCCAGGCCGCGGTCTTCGGCGCGAGTGCCGTGGTGCTCCCCGCCAGCGACGATCCGGTTCGGACCGAGGTCCACGTCGTGGACGAGGGCTGGCTGCCCTTCCAGAGCTACTTCGTGGATCGCCAGCACCGCGCCCCCGTGGACGACATTCGCTTCGTCGGAGCGCCCCTGGCATCACCCGCCCCGGGGGTCGTGGAGGCCATCCGGGAAGCCGACGTCGTGGTCATCGGCCCATCCAACCCGCCCCTCTCGATCTGGCCGGTCCTGTCCGTGGAAGGCATCGCCACGGCCGTGGAGGAGGCCTCAAGGGTGGTGGCGATCAGCCCGCTGTTCGGGGGGCGACCCCTCAAGGGCCCCGCCGACGCGGTGATGGAAGGTCTGGGATTGCCGGGCGGGACGGAGGGGATCGCCGCCGCCTACGACGGCCTGCTCACCGAGCTGGTGGTGGACACGATCGACGCCTCCGACATGTCCCTGCAGCTAGGCGGCGTGGAGATCCGGGCCCTTCCCACCCGTATCACCACACCCGAGGAGGCCGCCGCCCTCGCCGAGAAGCTCCTGTCCCCATGACGCTGCGGGTGGAGCCCATCGAGGGGATCGGGGAGGTTCGCCCCGGCGACGACCTGGCGGGGATGCTCGCCACCGCGCTCTCCCCTCTACGGCCGGAGGACGGTGACGTCCTGGTGGTTACCCACAAGGTCGTCTCGAAGGCGGAAGGAGCGCTGGTGAGACTCCCCGACGATGGCCCCGACGCGCACCGCCGGGTGGTGGAGGAGCAGGCGGAGCGGGTTGTCCGGCGGCGAGGCGACCTGGTGATAGCTCAGACGCGCCACGGCTTCATCTGCGCCAACGCCGGGATCGACCGCTCCAACACGGAACCCGGCACGGCCGTGCTGCTCCCCGAAGATCCTGACCGCTCCGCCCGCCGGATAAGGGACCGCCTGGGATCTGAGCTGGGCATCCGGCCTGCCGTGGTGATCAGCGACACCTTCGGCCGGCCCTGGCGTCGGGGGGTGGTGGACGTCGCCATCGGTGTCGCCGGGATGTCGCCCATCGAGGATCTCCGGGGCAGGCCCGACAGCCACGGCCGCCTCCTGGACACGACCGAGATAAACGTCGCCGACGAGCTGGCCGCCGCCGCCGACCTGGTGATGGGCAAGTCGACCGGGACGCCGGCGGCGCTGGTACGGGGAGCGGGGATCCCGCCAGGCGACGGAACGGTACGTGGCGACGTGGTGCGTCCCCTCCACGAGGACCTGTTCCGCTGAGAGTCCGGCTGCTCAGGAAGGCCTGGGAACGGTGGCGAAGTGGCTGAGGTGGAACCAGCTCCGGACACCCCGCCGCAGATGCTCCGGTCCCCCCACACGCATCTCCCCTGCTCGGAGAGCGTCGTCCCAGCCCACGTCGCCCCTCCACACCCGGATGAAGACCCGCAGCGGCGTCTCGATGGACACGTCCACCTCCAGGCCGGGATCCTCATCGCAGACCTCCACGTCGTCGCCGGAGAGGAGCAGCCACCATCGGCGGAGCTCCGGGACCTGATCGGGGAACGTCAGGGCGAGAACCGTGCAGCCGGGAGGGAGGGCGGCGGCATCGACGCTGCGCTGCATCTCCCAGAGCAGGACCGCCGGATCGAGATCCTCGTCCGACAGGGAGCCGAGCCACCTAACGCCCCACTCCCCCACCGCCTCCAGGACCGGGAGGATCTCCTCACCGGCAGGAGTCAAGGTGTAGACGGGGCCGTCGGAATCCTCGCTCCGCCGGACGATCCCTTCCCTCTGCAGCTCCCGAAGACGACGGGATAGCAGCGTGCGCGACATGCGGGGGACTCCCCGGTGGATCTGGTTGAAGCGCGTCCTTCCTACCACCAGCTCCCGGAGCACGAGGATGGTCCATCGCCCATCCAGGATCTCCGCCGCCTTGGCCACTGGACAGTGCTGGCCGTATCCGCTCATCCGTCCTCCTGCGTCGCTACCCACCAGTACAGATCTGTTACTGGCGAGACTCAAGCGGTCCCCCTAGCTTCCCGGCCATGAGCGAGAGCGTGAAGAAGGACACGGTCGTGATCGGAGGTGGCCAGGCGGGACTGACCGCAAGCTACTTCCTCACGCAGCAAGACCGCGACCACGTCGTCCTAGAGAAGGGCGACCGGATCAGTGAGGCATGGCGGCGCCGGTGGGACTCGTTCACCCTCGTCACACCCAACTGGATGCTCGACCTCCCCGATCACCCCTACCGGGGCGAGGATCCCGACGGCTACCTCCACCGGGACGAGGTGGTCTCCTACGTGGAGGACTTCGCTGCCCGCTTCGACCCGCCGGTTGCCTTCGGTACCGGCGTCTCCCGCCTCCAGCGGGACGAGGAGCGGGATGTGTACCGGATAGAGGTCGGCGGGCGCCACTACGAGACCCCCAACGCCGTCGTGGCGGTCGGCACCTTCCAGCGGCCCCGTATCCCGGATTTCGCCGCCAGGGTGCCGGCGGCGATCACCCAGCTCCATAGCTC
>JBKHJQ010000272.1:0-4271 GCA_046538055.1 Actinomycetota bacterium | reverse complement strand
GGGTGGAGAGGGCGACGTTGAGGTTGCGGGCCTCCACCATCGCCTTGACCAGGGAAGCGGGGATCGCCTCCCCGGTTTCGTGGTGACGGGCGAACCGGGCCAGCACCTCCGGCCGCCATGTCCAGTGCTCCATGATCTGGGAGGGGGCCTCCACGAAGTCACGTTCTGTGGACGAGCCGGAGAAGCGCACCAGCTCGGCCCGGGTCAGCACCTGGTGGAGGATGTGGCCGAACTCGTGGAAGAGCGTCTCCACCTCATTGTGCTGGAGCAGAGACGGCCGGGAGGGAGAGGGTTTGGTGAAGTTGGCGACTATCGCCGAGAGGGGACGCTGATACTCCCCGCCGGGGAGCCGCCGTCCCGGGATGAGGGTGAAGGCGGCAGCGTGGCTGAACTTGCCCTCCCGGGGGAAGAGGTCCATGTGGAAGTGGGCCATCACCTCGCCACTGGCCCGGTCGGCCACCGCGTAGGAGCGGACGTCGGGGTGCCAGGCCTCGACCTCGACCGGGCGGTAGTCGAGTCCGAAGACGTCGCCGGTTATCTCGAAGAGACCCTCCAGCACGGACTCCAGAGGGAAGTACTCGGCGACCTCGTTGGGGTCCACCCCGTGGCGCTCTCTCCGCAGCCGGGTGTCGTAGTACCGCCAATCCCACACCTGGAGCCGGGCGTCAGGATCCCCCGTGTCCGCCCTCAGGAGCGATTCCATCTCGGCGATCTCGGCCCGGGCCGCCTCCGTCAGCGGCGGCACCAGCTCGGAGTAGAACTCGTCCACCGCCTCCGGCACTTTGGCCATGCGCTCCTCGAGCTGATGATGGGCCCAGGAGGGCCGGCCGAACAGCTCTGCGATCCGGGCCCGGATGCGCTTCGCCTCCTCCAGGATGGGCCGGTTCTGGTCCACCGCCCGTGTATTGAACTTGTAGGACAGCTCCTCCCGCAGATCGCGACGACGGGCGTTCTCCATGAAAGGGATCACGTCGGGGTACTCCATCGTGACCTTGAGGGTGCCCTCTTCATCTCCGGGCTGGAGCCCGTCGATGTACCACTGGGGGAGGCCATCCAGATCGGCGGGGGTGACGACGAGGGCGTCCTTGTGCTCGGCGATGTTCTGCTCGAACGCCACTCCCAGCTCCACCAGCCGGGAGGTGAGCTTCTTCACCTCGGCCCGAACCTCGGGATCCAGCTCGTGGCCCGCCCTCCGCAGGTCGCGGAGGGTGAAGTCGAGGAGGCGGCGCCTCTCGCCCTCCAGGGACCCGGCGTCGTCGGTCGAGGCGTACGTCGAGACGGCGCGGTAGAGATCGTCCCTGAACACCAACTCCACCGCCCACTGCTGGAGCCGTTCCTCCGCTTCCCGGGCGGCGGTCCGGACCTCCGGGTCGACGTGAACATATCCCATAAAGGGTCCCTCTCCGAAGGCGCGCTCGAGGAGATCGGCGACGGCGTCGAGGGGGGCCATCGTCGCCTCCCAGCTGGGCGCCGGGGCGGAGACGATGCCCCCTACCAGCTCGTCGGCCTCGGCCAGGGCACGGTCGACGACGTCGGCTACTTCTCGGGGAGAGGAGGCGAACTGCATCCTCTCAGCTTCCCCGTCGCCGGGCCTTACTGCAACCTCGACTCAGCCGGGCCAGGGGACCGGCCGGTGGCGACGGAGCTCCCCCTGGGCATAGACGAATGCCACCTCTGCCCCCGGTTCCCCGGGCCTGCCATCTACCAGGTTCATGTCGGCGGGGCTTCCCGGCGCCAAGGGCTCCGGCCGTCCGAAGTGATGGGCAGGAGCGGACGTGTAGAGCGCCAGGGCCTGTTCGACGGTGACGTGCTCGTCGTCGACCCAGCCCCTCCTCTCCACCGCCGCCGCCATCCCCACCAGGGGATCGGGCCGTTCCACAGGGCTGTCCGATCCCCCGATCATCTCCACCCCTGCTCTCAGCATCGAACGGAAGCGATAGGCGGCACGGGCCGGCCCCAGCCGCTCGGGGACCCATCCCGCCTCCGACGTCAGGAAGCTGGGTTGAACCGACGCCACCACACCCCGGGAGGCGAGGCGTCGAATGGCCTCGTCCGAGACGACGGAGGCGTGCTCCAGGCGCAACCGGGCAGGGTCGGCTCCCGTCTGGAGGAGCAGGTCGAACAGATCCAGGGTCTCATCCACCGCCCGATCGCCTATGGCGTGTATCGCCACCACGCCGCCCAGGTCCAGGGCGGTGCGGGCCAGGTGCTCATCCCGGGCGGGGTCGAGGCGCGAGGTGCCGAGGGTGTCCACGTCCGAGTAGCGCTCCCACATCGAGGCGGTGTGGCCTCCCAGGCTTCCGTCGGCGAAGCCCTTCCATCCCCAGAACCGGATTCCCCCTCCCATCACGTCCAGGCGGCGGGCCGCCTGCTCCAGTTCGTCGGCGGAGTCGGCGATCACCATCACGTCCAGGTCGACCTCCAGCTCGGGGCCAGCTTCGGACAGGAGGCCGATCTCGTCTCCCACCCCGCACCACAGTGGATGGCGGGAGGACACCATCGCCCCCGCATGCCCGATGCCATAGCCCCGCAGCCCGTTGATCGCCTGTACGACCCGCCCCACGTCGGGGGGCGGCACGAGCGGGTCGAGGAAGGGGGCCACCAGGTCCAGCGCCGTCTCGCGAAGGACACCGGTGGGCAATCCCGACCCATCCCGGTCCAGCGATCCGCCCGGGGGGTCGGCTGTGGTCCGGGAAACCCCGGCCATCTCCAGCACGGCCGTGTTCACCACCGCCACATGCCCGCAATGGCGGTAGGCGATCACCGGATGCTCCGGCACGGCTTCGTCCAGGTCCTGGCGGGTCGGCATTCGTCCCAGGCGGGTGTCGTCCAGCCGCTGAGCCATCAGCGCCTGACCGGGTGGCAGACGGGAGGCCGCCTCCTCCAGCAGCCGGCGCAGGTCATCCGGGGAGTCGGCCTCACCCAGTGACGTCCCGCCCACCAGGGCGGCATATCCGACCGGGTGGAGATGGGAGTCGGTGAAGGAGGGAGCGATCGTCGTACCCGGATGCTCCCGCCTGGGAATGTCACCCAGCTCCTGTCGGGTCGTCACGGCGGCGATCCGGCCTTCCTCGATCACCACCGAGTCCGCTTGGGGATCGGCCGTGCCCACCACCCGATCGGCGACGACGGCGAAGCGACTCATCGCAGGTGGGCAGGCAGGTGATCGGTGACGAGGCGGGACAGCTCCTCGTGGATGAGGCCGTTGGTGGCCAGAACGGTCCTCGATCCCAGGTCGTAGCCAGAGCCGGCGTGGTCCGTCACCCGTCCCCCAGCCCCCTCCACCAGCAGGACGCCGGCCGCCGCATCCCACGGTCCCAGCTCGTACTCCCAGTAGCCGTCGAAACGTCCGCACGCCACCCAGGCGAAGTCGAGAGCGGCCGATCCGAGTCTCCTCACTCCCTGCACCCGGGACAAGACCTCCCCTACCGTGGAGGCGTACTCGTGGGCGTGCTCCTGGCGGTCGTAGGGGAAGCCGGTCACGACCAGCGATGCGCTCGCGTCCGCCTGCCGGGACACCGACACCGTCTCCCCGTTGAGTCGTGTGGAGCCGCCTGCCGCGGCGGTGAACTCCTCGCGGCGGGTTACGTCGATGACCACTCCCGCCACCGGAGCTCCCCGTTCCCACACTGCCACCGATACCGATACGTGGGGCATGCCGTGGATGAAGTTCACGGTGCCGTCCAGGGGATCGACGATCCAGACCCGATCCGCATCCCATTCCGCGCCGCCCGACTCCTCCCCCAGTACCTTCTCGCCGGGGCACAGGCGGGAGAGGGCGGCGAATATCGCCTCCTCCGCCCGGTCGTCGACCGCCGTGACCGGGTTCACGCTTCCCTTCAGGCGCGTGTCGGGTCCTGAGAGGAAGCCTTCCCTGACCACGGCGGCCCCGCTCCGGGCGGCCTCCAGGGCGACCTTGGCGTCGGCCTGCATGAACGCCACTCTACGGATCGGCTCCCGGTACCCGTTCGGGGCGCCCCCGGCCCGCTCGCGGGAGCGGCCGGCCCCTCAGCCGCCCATGGCGCGGTTCAGGAAGGCGGCCATCTGCCCGCGGGTGACGGGGTCGTCGGGGCAGAAGCGGTCGTTCTGGGGCGGGTTGCATCCCCGGGTGACCCCGGCGGTGGCGAGGCGGTCGATGTCGGCCTCGAAGACGGAGCCGTTGTCGTCTCCGAACAGGTTCCCGGCTCCGGCGGCGGAGTAGCCGAGTGCGCGTACGAGGAAGGCGGCCATCTGCCCGCGGGTGACGGGGTCGTCGGGGCAGAAGCGGTCGT
>JBKHJQ010000271.1:0-4287 GCA_046538055.1 Actinomycetota bacterium | reverse complement strand
GTCCTCGCCGATCAGGCCGCCCACATAGAGCGTGGTGTTGGCGGGGGCGACGTCGCCCAGGACGTCGGCATGGGCCCGGGCCGCTTCCTCCCAGTCCGCCTCTGGTGCCAGGAGGAGCCGGGTGCGGACCATGTCATGGCGGTCGCCCCCCAGCTCCTCGACTGCCTCGACGACGCGTTCGAGCGCCAGCCGGGTCTGGGCGTACGTGTCTCCGGGGTGCAGCGCCGATCCGTCCGCCCCATGGGCGGTCGTGCCGCTGACCGCGATCCGTCCGCCCCGGCGCGCCCCCCGGGAGTATCCGGCGACGGACTCCCAGGGGCTACCGTCCCGAAAGCGGGTGGGGCCGCTCAATCCTGGCCGAAGGTGAAGGTCTCCAGCGTCGTGATCTCGCTGCCGTCGAATTCCCACACCTCGTAGATGGCGGAGCCGGGGTCGCCGTTCTCGTCGAAGTCGATCGGTCCCCAGGCACCCTCGTAGTCGATCTCCTCGCCGTCGAGGATGGCGGCGACCGCGTCGCCCAGGTTCTCGAAGGTGTACTGCTCCCCACCGGGCCCTGTGACCGACTGCAGGTGGTCGGCGATGTCACTGCCGTCTGACGAGCCCGCCTCCAGTGCCGCCAGGAACGCCACCAGCGTGGCATCGAAGGACGATCCCTCGAATCCGGTGAGGTCGGCATCGGGCGCCCGCTCGGTGAAGAGCTCGTCGAAGGGTGCCCGGGCCGGCGCGCCCTCCGACGTGGGAGCCGTGCCCCGCAGACCCGCCAGGGCGTCGGCGCCTACCTCGTTGAGGCTCTCCTGGTTGCGCATCGCCTCGGTCATGAAGGTCCGGGTCGGGTCCCATCCCCCCGCCCGCACCAGGGAGGGCCCGAAACGGGCGAACGTCTCGGGGAAGTCGATGATCACCCACCCGTCCGGGTCACCGGATACGAGCTGCTGGGCCTCCGTGTCGAAGGTGGGGGCGTCGGGGTTCCACGTCAGGCTCTCGCCGATCTCCCCGCCCAGCTCGGTGAAGCGGGCCTCGAACAGCTCCTGGAGGGCCGTGCCGAAGGCGTCGTTGCGGGCGCCGACGTTGACCGTCGCCCCCTCCCCGAAGGCATTGAAGACGGCGTCGCCCAGGGCCTCCCCCTGGAGCACATCCGAAGAGAGAACCCGGTACACCAGGTTGTCGTCGTCGAGATCTGTGATGCCCGGAGAGGTGGAGGTGGGCGAGATCAGCACCACCCCGTCGGGGACGGCGACGGATTCGGCGATGGCGATGGTCACGTTGGATGCCATTGCCCCGATGATCACGTCCGCCCCGTCGGACTGGACCAGCTTGGTGGCCGCTTCCACCCCGGGTCCCTGCGAGGTCTGGCTGTCCTCGGTGGCGGCCAGCTCGACCGTGACACCGCTCACACCCTGCTGCTCCAGGGCGGCGTTGATCTCCTCGACCGCGATTCTCGCAGCTTCTGTCAGGGACGGCCCGAACGCGGCCAGGTCGCCGGTCAGGGGGAGAACGGTTCCCATGGTGAGGTCGAAGGACACGTCCGAGTCTTCGCCGGTCGGTTCCTCCTCCTCGGTGGGCTCGGTGTCGGCGACCGGGGCCTCCGTGGTCGGCACCTCCGTCGTGGATGTGTCGTCGCTGCCCTCGTCCGTGCCGCCGCATGCGGCGAGGATGAGGGAGACGACAATGGTGAGGGTGAAGAGGGAACGGCGAGACATTTGGTCCTCCTGCGAAGGCGACTGAGGCGGCGCGAGTATACGCCCTGGAACCGTTGACTCCTGAGCAGCGGGAAGGCGGTGCTACATTCCCCGCACCGCTACCGGAGGCAGATTCCGAGTGGGAGATCCCGGCAGCCCATCCCCATCCGAGCCCGACATGGAGCTGTACGACATCCGTGTCACCGTCGAGCGGATCGAGGGCCGCTCGGTCTGCGGACTCCAGGCCGGCGACTACTTCGAGGTCACCAACAGCAACGAGCTGCGGATTCCCGACGACCGCCATTTCTGCATCTATGCACTGCAGGCGGTGATGCCTCTCATCCCCGCCAAGCAGCGGCAGCTTCCCGAGGGCGACTGGATGGAGCGGGACTCTCTCGTCTGCTGTCCCGATCCCGACGAGCGGGTCGTGATGAGGATCGACCGGATCGGGACCACCCGGCTCCGTTCCGGGGACCTCACGTGACCGCTCCGCTGATCGGGCTCGGCTTCCAGAGCGACAAGAAGCCGGCCGAGTACGAGCGGCTCGCCCGGGCTGCCGAGGAGGCGGGGGTCGACGTGCTCTCCGTCTACGGGGACCTCGGCTTTCAACCGCCCATCGTCCCCCTCACCCTCATGGCACGGGCGACCGAGCGGGTGCGATTGGGGCCGGCATGCCTCAACCCCTACTCCCTGGCTCCCTACGAGATCGCCGGCCAGAGTGCCGCCCTCGACCTGGTCTCGGGCGGGCGCGCCTATCTCGGCCTGTCGCGGGGGAGCTGGCTGGGGGCGGTGGGCCTCGCCCAGCCCCGGCCGGTCCGGACCCTGCGGGAGGCCCTGGAGGTGGTCCGGCGGCTGCTGGACGGCGACGATGGCGGCTTCCGGGGAGACGTCTTCCGCCTGGAACCGGGTACCCGCCTCGCCTATCCGCCTCTCCGCCGGGACGTCCCGGTGATGATCGGCACGTGGGGGCCCCGCACCCTGGCTCTGGCGGGCGAGGTGGCCCAGGAGGTGAAGGTGGGAGGCAGCGCCAATCCCGATCTCGTCCCCTGGGTGCGGGAGCACATCGGGCGCGGCTGCCGGCGCGCCGGGCGCCCCGCCGACGCCGTCGGGATCTGTCTGGGCGCCGTG
Source organism: Actinomycetota bacterium (assembly GCA_046538055.1). Lineage (GTDB taxonomy): Bacteria > Actinomycetota > Acidimicrobiia > Spongiisociales > ZC4RG35 > ZC4RG17. Next base: position 1,480 of record JBKHJQ010000271.1, on the reverse strand, counting down.
ACGGTCGTCGACCGCGACGGCGCCGCCGCCCGGGCCCTCGCCCGCCGGGAGGTGGCCATGTACCTGGCGGTGGTTGCGGACCTGGACCCGACCTTCGACGTGGAGCCGGACGTGATGGACGCGGTCCGGGCCGAGGTGTCGGAGGGGCGGCACGACGAAGCGGGGAAGGCCATCCCGCCCGACGTGCTCCGCCGCTTCGCCTTCGCCGGGACACCCGAGGAGGTGGCCGCCCAGGCGGAGGAGGCATTCGCGGCCGGGGCGCAGCGGGTGGAGTTCGGGACGCCGCACGGAATCGTCCCCGAGGATGGGGTACGGCTCATCGGCGAGCGGGTCGTGCCCGCCTTCCGCTGATCCCGCCGTGACCGAGTTCCTCCAGCTGAGCGTCAACGGCCTGATGACCGGGTTCATCCTGGCCATCGGGGCGGTGGGCGTGACGCTGGTGCTGGGCGTGCTGCGGTTGCTCCACGTCGCCCACGGGGACACCATCGCCTTCGGCACCTACACCGGCCTGCTGTTCGCAGGGCTCTTCGCCGATAGCCTGGTGGCGGCCCTGATCGGGGCGGCGCTCGCCACAGCCGCCTTCGCCGTGGTCAGCGACTACGTGCTCTGGCAGCCGCTGCGTCGCCGGGGGGCGGGGATGGTCAGCCTGCTGCTGTCTTCCATCGGCCTGGCGCTGATCCTGCGACACGTCATCTTCTGGGTGGCGGGGGCGGACCCTCGGCAGTTCCCCATCGACCTGATGGCCGTCTTCGAGTTCGGCCCCGTCCGCTTCTCCCACGGCCAGATGATCGCCCTGCCGGTGGCCCTGGCGGGCATCATCGCCCTAGCCTGGCTCTTCGCCCGCACCAACGCCGGGAAGCGGATGCGAGCCCTGGCAGACGACGCGTCCCTGGCGGCGGTGGCCGGGGTGGATGTGCGCCGCACCATTCTCTTGATCTGGGCCGTCTCGGGGGCGCTCGCCGGACTGGCCGGAGTGCTCCAGGGCCTGGTGCAGAACTCGTTCAATCCCAACCTCGGGTTCCAGTTGCTGCTCCCGGTGTTCGCGGCGGTCATCCTGGGCGGGATCGGGAGCGCCTACGGGGCCCTGGCCGGGGGAATCATCCTGGGTTTCGTGATGGAGGTATCGACCTGGGGCGCCCTGGCCGGTGGGGTCCCCCCCAACTACAAGCAGGTGGTGGCGTTCGCCGTGTTGATCGTGATGCTCGTCCTGCGCCCCCAGGGCCTGCTGGGTAAGGCGCGGCTGCGATGAGCGCCATCCTCAACGCCGAGTTCTGGTTCTTCGTAGCGGTCACCGCCGGGATCTACACCGTGTTCGGGCTGGGCCTGCAGCTCCAGTTCGGCTTCGCCGGCCTGCTCAACTTCGGTCATGTGGCATTCATGGCCATCGGCGCCTACACGATGGCCATCCTGGTGGTGCAGGTCGGCCTGAGCCTGTGGGTGGCCGCCTTCCTCGCCCTGCTGGTGGCCATCCCCTTCAGCC
>JBKHJQ010000270.1:0-4288 GCA_046538055.1 Actinomycetota bacterium | reverse complement strand
CCTCAACTCGGGTCCGGGGACAGGATCTCGTCGGGCGATCGGGGTCCCGCACCCGGGGCGCTTCCCCGGCTTCGAGATGGCAGTCCGGCCTTCAGGCCGTGGCGGGGGTATCCTCCGACCTGCCCACCAGCCCCCCGATTCCCATCGCCAGGATGAGGCCGATCATGACCAGGTAGGCCCAGCCCCGGCCGTCCCAACTGAACTGGTCCAGATATCGGAGCATCCCGATGAGCAGCAGTGCCGGGGCGACCATGCTCGCCACTGCCGCCGGTCTGATCCGGTCACGGTCGTTCTCCCAGGCCATGGTCACGAACACGGCACCCATGGCCAGCACCCATGCCCCGATGGTCCTGCTCGTCAGGGGCGTGAGGGGAAACGCCGACAGGTCCATCGCGGCGGCCGGGGACACCACCATCGTCAGGCCGACCAGGGCGAACCCCCCTCCGACCACATCGAGTGTCGCCCGATAGAGCGTCGGGAGCCGGTGGACCCGGGGCGGGTCGGCACCCGCCATCCGCCTCTGCCGGACCAGGGCGGCACTGACCAGGACCGGATCCACGACGTAGATGACCAGCCACGCCCACGCCGCGAACTGCCCGGATGCGCTGCCGGAGGAGAGGTGGAGGTTCTCCAGATGCACCAGGGTGGCGAACAATGTAACCCACAAGAAGAGCGTGACACCCGGCACCCCGACCCGGGCACGAGCCCACGGCTGGCGCCGCCAGCTGAGGTAGGCCAGCACACAGGCCGTCCAGTAGAAGGCGCCGATCACCGTCGCTGTGGCTCCCGCTCCGATCGTCCAGGCAAAGGTATCTGCCGTGGAGTCGGTGAGCCCGAACAGCTGAACGCCGGAGAGAAACGTGAGAACGGCACCGAGTATCAGGGCGAACCGCATCAGGGGCCCGGTCGGGCGGTAGTCCTGGGTCATGGGCGGCCCACCCTAGGGGTTGTTCGCCGACGCACCTTGTGGGTAGTTCACCGGTGGCTCCTGGTTTCTTCGCCATCCCCGGTCTCGGCGTCCACGCCGGGGGCTTCGACGGGCGGCCGGCACCGATCGCCACGGCATGTGCTCCGATACCCATGGTTGGGCCCAGAGCAGCGAGAATGGAGCCGATGAGACTCCAGGCAAGCGGCCGACTCCACCTGTCCCTCCCGGCCTGGAAGGCGATATCCCTTTTCACTCCCGAGGGGGAGCGGCTGTGGGCACCCGGTTGGGATCCGCATTATCCGGCCGGGGAGGCGAGCGAGGAAGCGGGGACCGTGTTCGTCACCCGGGCCGGAGAGGTGGAGACCACCTGGGTCATCATCGGGATAGACCGGGAGCTGTACTCCGCCGCTTACGCCCGCCTCACGCCCGGCCGTCACGGCGGCACGGTGACGGTGACCTGCCGTGATGACGGACAGGATCGGTGTGTCGCCTCGGTGCGTTACGACCTCACCTCGCTCACCAACTCCGACGACGTTCTCTCCCCCTACCGGCCGGAGGCATTTGCCGAGATGATGGCCGAATGGGACCACCGGATCCGTCCCCATGTCGGGGCGCGATGACCGTCACGGGTGGCGTCCCGGGCGACACCCGCCAGCGACGGGCTGGCCGCCCCGGCGAGTGCGGCCATTGTCCACTGAGCGCCCATGATCCGCCCGAGCGACGGTCCCGAGTACCGGCGGGCCGTAACCGCCGCCCTAATCGGTAGCACCCCCGTTGCCGGATCAGCGGGATATCACGACCTTCCCCATCTGCTCTCCGGCCTCCAGGTGGTGGAGGGCGTCGGGGAGGCGGTCGAACTCGAACACCGAGTCGACCGGGGCCGGCACCTCGCCTGTGGCGACCAGATGGAGGGTGCGGGCGAACTGGGAGTGGCTGGACATGGTGGAACCGATCAACTCCAGCTCCTTGAACCACAGGACCGGCAGGGTCAGCTCCACCTTCTGTCCGGTGGTGGCCCCACAGATCACCATGCGGCCCCCTGGTTTGAGGGAGCGGAAGGACTGGTCCCAGGTGGCGGGGCCGACGTTCTCCACCACCAGGTCCGCCCCACCGCGGGACTTCATCTCCCGGGAGAACTCCGTTCCGGAGTCGAACCCCGCCTCCGCGCCGTGTCGCAGGGCCCAGTCGATCTTCGCCTGCGAACGGGAGGTGACGAAGACCCTCGCGCCCCGGGAGCGGGCCAGGAGCATGGCCGCGGACGAGACCCCGCCCCCGATGCCGGGTACGAGCACGGTCTCCCCTCGTTCCAGGCGGGCCCGGTCCAGCATCCTCATGGCGGTGCCGGTGACCAGCCCAAACGACCCGGCCGTCTCCCAGCCCAGCGACGAGGGCTTGGGCAGGGCGTTGGCGGCGGGTACCACCACCTTCTGGGCCAGCGTCCCGGGATGGTGCTCACCCAGGATCCCGAACTCGGGGCAGCGGACGATCTCGTCCCGGAGACAGGCCGGGCACCGCCCGCAAGAGAGGGACGGGTCGAGCACCACCTCGTCGCCGATCTCGAGGCCGTCCACCCCGTCTCCGAGGGCATCCACGACCCCCGCCCCGTCCGCTCCCAGGATGTGGGGGAGACGGGGCGGGGGCGGTAGAGCCCGGGACACCCACAGATCCAGGTGATTGATCCCGCTGGCCACCAGCTCTACCCGCACCTGGTCGGGGCCCGGCTCGGGTGTCTCGACGTCCTCCAGGCTGAACCCCTCGATGCCGGTGGTGTCTTGCAGGAGCCAGGCTTTCATGTCTCCCGGAGGCTAACCAGGGACGGGAAGGTTGCGCGAAGATGCCCCGATGCACACCACCCAGGTCAAGGTCCGCTTCTACGAGCTCGACCCCTACGGCCACGTCAACCACACCAACTACCTCGCCTACTTCGAGGCAGCCCGGGTCGAGTACCTGGAGGAGCTGGGTATGGGCCTGCTCACCATGCGGGAGAGGGGCTGGCATATCGTGGTGGTGGAGCTGAGCGCCCGCTTCAACTCCGCCGCCGGTCTCAACGATCTCCTCACCATCGAGACCAGGGTGGGCGAGGTGGGACGGGCAGCATCCACCTGGCACCAGTCCATGACCCGGGGAAGCGACCCGGTGGCCACCCTGGAGGTCCGGGCCGCCTTCACCGACCTGGACGGACGGCCCCGCCGGGTTCCTTCCGAGTTCGCGGCGGCGGTTGCAGGCGGCGACGCACCACCGTCCGTATCATCGGCGCGGGAATGACCGACCCCCAGCACCGCCGCCCCCGGGTCATCGTGTGCGATTCCATAGCCGATGAGGGCATTGAGGTTCTGTCCGGGCACTTCGACGTGGACGTCCGGACCGGGCTGTCCGAGGAGGAGCTGGCGGCCACCATCCCCGACTACGAGGCGATGGTGGTGCGCTCCGCCACCAAGGTCACCTCTCGCATCCTGGACCGGGCCGAGCGTCTCCAGGTCATCGCCCGGGCGGGAGCGGGCCTGGACACGATCGATGTCTCGGCGGCAGTGGACCGCGACATCGAGATCGTCAACGCCCCCGACGCCAACACCCTGGCCGTGGCGGAGCTGACGATCGGGCTCCTGGTCGCCCTGGCCCGCAACGTCACCCGGGGCGACGCCGCCCTCAAGGAGGGACGCTGGATCAAGAAGGAGCTGTTGGGCTCGGGCCTGGCCGGCAAGACGCTCGGGATCGTGGGGTTCGGCCGGATCGGCCAGGCGGTGGCCTCCCGCGCCAGGGCCTTCGGGATGCGGATCCTCACCAATCAGCGCCGGCCCACCCCCGAGCTGTACCTGGAGGCGGGAGTGGAGCCGGTGGACCTCTACGACCTGCTGGCCGAATCCGATTTCGTCACACTCCACGTCCCGGCCCGACCCGACACCCACGGACTGATCGGTGTCGAGGAGCTGGCGACCATGAAGCCGACCGCCTACCTGGTGAACACCTCCCGGGGGTCGGTGGTGGACGAGGACGCCCTCCTGGCGGCGCTGGAGGAGGGAGGGATAGCGGGAGCGGCCCTGGACGTGTTCGCGGAGGAGCCGGCCTCCGACAGCCCCCTGGCCCGCCATCCCCGGGTCATCGCCACTCCCCATATCGGAGCGTCCACCGCCGACGCTCAGTCCACCGCCGCCGTCCAGGTGGCCGAGGAGCTGGTGCGCCGCCTGGGGGGAAAGGCCGCCCGCTCCATCCTGCCCCTGCGATTCGTGCCGCTGGAGCGGGTGGTGCCGCACGAGGCAGTGGATCCTCGCCGGTCGGAGCGGCTGGCCACACGCCTCCAGGAGGACGGTGTCATCCGCAACCCGACCGTGGTGGCCGCCATAGGCGAGCGCTTCGTGGTCC
>JBKHJQ010000269.1:0-4301 GCA_046538055.1 Actinomycetota bacterium | reverse complement strand
CCACGAACTGGTACTGGAGGAACCCGCCGCCACCGTAGAGGCGATGCCACTCGTCCAGCCGATCGAGGGGATAGAAGAACTCGTCGATCCTGGTGGGCCGGGCGGTTCCCTCCCGCGACTTGCGGTACCACAGGGCGTTGAACACACCGACAGAGGACCCCACCAGCCTCCCGCCGGCGGGAAGGCGGGGGGCGGGCAGTGCCGGTCCCGCCTTCCTGTGCAGGGGCCGGCGCCGGCTGCGGGCGGGTAGCTCATCCGGAGTGGCGTGGTCGCCTCCCATGATCACGCCCCTTCCCCGCCGGCCCGGTGCCAGATCCAGCCAGGCCACCGAGTAGCGGTACCGTCGATCTGCCTCCTGGAGGCGATCCATCACTCCCCCGAGATCGTCGGCCCGGTAGGTGTCGACCCGCATCCACGACGAGGCGACGTCCACGAGGCGAAACGACGCCTCGACGATCACTCCGGTCAGCCCCATTCCTCCCAAAGTGGCACGAAAGTCCGGGTCCCCGGGGCGGGCTACGACCTCCCGGCCGTCCCCGGTGAGTATCCGCAGGGATTCGAGGTGGTCGCCGAAGCTCCCATCCCGATGATGGTTCTTGCCATGGATGTCGGCGGCGACGGCGCCGCCCACCGTGACATGCCGGGTCCCCGGGGTGACAGGCAGGAACCAGCCATGGGGCAGGACGGTGTCGATCACCTCTGCGAGGGACGCCCCTCCCCCGGTGGTGACACGCCCACCGGCCACGTCGAGATCGATGTCCGCCATCCCGGTGAGGTCGAGGACGGTCCCGCCCGCCAGCTGGGCGGCGTCTCCGTAGCTTCTCCCCAGGCCCCGGGGGACGATCGGCTCAGACGACGGGAGCTGTTCGATGCCCTCGATTCCCGCCGGCCGGACCACGCGGGCGGTGCTGCGAGGCCGTCCTCCCCACCCCGAAAGCGTCACGAGGCGACCGGCCGGAGCACTGGATGCGACCGCCGGGTGTCCGCTCACCGGGTAGTCGCCATCTCGGATCGGACCATCTCGGGGACGAGGAGGTCGGTGGCGGGACGCGGGATGAAGGCGGCCTTCTCGTCCTCGGCGAGGAACAGAACCACGGAGCCGGGCGGCACATCCACCACCGCTATCTCAGTCCCATCCTCGATCTCTCGCAACTCCAACCCGTCCACGTCGGCGAAGGCCTGGCGGAGGCGGGCGTCGGGGATCACCAGGGTCTCGGTGCCCTCCTCCAGCTCCAGCACCGCCGAGGCACTGGCCAGCTTGTCGACGCTGTAGTCGGTCTTGCGGCCTTCCCCGGTGAAGAGATGGCCGAGGCCCCCGTTTCGATCGTCGCCCACCCCGTAGACCACGAACTCGGGGGCGTAGAACGCCACGTGCCGGAAGCTACCCCCGTCACGGGGCTCGGTGAGTACGGCGGTCGTGTCTGCATCGAACTCCTCGAGCTCGGTCAGGAGAGCCTCCCAATGGGCGTCGCTTCGGGAGAGGCTGGCCTGGCGGATCCCCCGTTCGAAGAGCCAGGGGCTGGCGACCGTGGACGGCAGCGGGATGTTCCCGTCGCGGGCGGCGCCGTAGGCGAGCTCGGGCAGGACGGTGAACCCGGCCACGTTGACCACGACCAGTAGCCCGGCCACGGCCAGCGCCCGCACCGGCTTGCCCAGCCATGACTCGAACACGTTTGCCGCCCAGTAGATCCCGATGGGGAGAAGGATCAGGACGTAACCGAGCTGACCCGAATGCAGGAAGAGGTACACGAACAGGGGCGGACCGGCCCACAAGGCCAGAAGACGCCGGTGCCGAAGGTGCGGCCGGGTCGTCCGCCGGCGCATCGAGGCCAGGGGGACGGCGAAGAGCGAGACGTGCAGGCCGAGGATCAAGCCGGTCGCCACGATGGCGAAGTTCTGCACCACTCCCGCCCCCGCTCCCAGCCAGGTGACACCCCCGGTGAGCTGAGCGAGGTCCATGGAGAGCTGCAGATAGGCCACAGGGCCACCCGACATCACCAGAAGCGGCACCAGCCACACGAGCGTGCCGAGGGAGAGAATCGCGGCGGACTCCACCCGGGCCCGGACGGGGAAGCGGAGCCACGCATACAGCCACACGGGGAAGAAGAAGACCAGGCTGGTCTGGCGCAGCGCCCCCATCAGCACGAGCGCCACCGTGGCCGCGACCAGCATCCGGAAGGATCGACGCGTCCTGGCTTCCAGGACGAGCCACACGAGGGGAAGGGCGAGCGCCACCTCCACCACATACGTGAGCGCCACCCCGCTGTAGTACCAGACCAGGGGGGAGGTCCCGAACAGGACCGCCGACATCAGCGCCGCCTTCTCGCTGACGATGCGCCGGCCGAGGATGTAGACCCACATGGTGGCGAACGCCCCCGACAGCAAGGACACCGCCGTGAGCGCCGCCACCGGGTCGCCCACGATCCAGCGCACAAGCCGGCCCAGCAGCACGTAACCCACATATCCGGGAGGATGGGGCTGGTGGTGCTCGAGGTCGAAGGACTCCACCCCCAGAGCGAAGTTGACCGCGTCCCAGTTCACCAGATATGAGGCGCGGAACCAGATCCGCATAGCCATCGAGATCACGAAGACCGCGGCGGCGCGCACCCCCGGCCTCCGCCACCACGTGCCGGAGGTCGGATCGGCGAAGGCTCGAACCCCAGACAACGACTCAGAGACCGTCATCCCAACCTTCCACGAGCATGGCCGTATCTACCCGGACCGCCAGTGGGCAAAACCTCCTTCCATCGAGGCTCCACCCGGGAGGGGACGTTGGGTATCGTCCACTCCGGTGAGATCCCCCCCGGAACCTAGTCAATAACAGACAGAACACCATCCAGGCTCGCCGCCGGGGGCGACCGATGGACCCGATGACCCCGAGCGTCCTGCTGGCACGACGGCAGGTCGACGAACAGCAAAAGGCCGGAATGAGGGAAGTGACCGACCTCCTGGAGAGAGAGGACCAGCTAGCCACACTGGAGGCCGGCCGCGAGCGGGCGGCGGAGGGCCGAGGAGGTGTGATGCTGATCTCGGGGGAGGCGGGAGCGGGCAAGACCGCCCTCGTGCGGGCATTCACCTCCCGTCTCGCCGACGGGCACCGCCTCCTCTGGGGCATGTGCGACGACCTGGTGATCCCCCGCCCGCTGGGACCGTTCCGAGACATCGCCACAGAGGCCCCCGCCCTGGCCGAGGCCATCTCCGGCCACGACCAGGGCCAGATCCTGGACGCCGTGATCGAGGAGCTGGCCGCCAAGCCCTCCCCGGTGGTGGCGGTGGTAGAAGACGCCCAGTGGGCAGACGAGGCAACTGTGGACCTGATCGGGTTCCTGGGGCGCAGGGTGGACCGGCTGACGGCCCTGATAATCGTCACCTACCGGGACGTGGGCACTCCCCTCGACCACCCGCTCCGGCAGACGCTGGGGAAGATACCGACCGCCAACCTCACCCGCATTGCGGTGGGTCCCCTGTCGCGGGCGGCCGTGGCGGAGCTGGCCGGCACCGCCGACGTCGACGACCTCTACCGACTGAGCCGGGGCAACCCTCTCTACGTCACCGAGCTGCTCCGCTCTTCGGACGGAGTACCGGCTCCAGTGCACGAGGCCGTCATGGCCCGACTCGGCCGGCTCACATCCACTGCCCGTGCCTGCGTCGAGGTGGCAGCGGTGGTCCCCCACGGGGCGGAGGAATGGCTCCTCGTCAGCTGCGGTGTGGGGGAAGGACTGGAGGAAGCGCAGATGGCGGGATTCCTCCACCGCTCGGGAGAGCTGTTCGAGTTCTCCCACGAGCTCACTCGCCGTGTGGTGGAGGACCATCTCGGGGCTCGGCGCCGGCGGGAGTGCCACGAGGCGGTCCTATCGGCCCTGTCGGGACGGGACGAGGATCCTGCCCGCCTCGCCCATCATGCCTTCCAGGCCGGGGACACCCGGGCAGTAGCCAGATTCTCCCCTCTGGCGGCCCGCCGGGCGGTGGCGTTCCACGGTCACCCCGAGGCCCGCGAGCACTACCGGCAGGCCCTGTCCTCTCCCGACCAGTTCCCCGTCGAGGAGCGGGCCACGCTCCTGGAGGAGTACGCCACCGAATGCCTCCTCACGTCCCATCTGGAGGAGGCCGGCGCTGCCCTGGAGCGGGCCATCTCGTTGCGCGAGAAAGGGGACGTCGACCGCCTCGGGGCCGATCTCACCCTTCTGTCGGAGGTGCGCTGGGCCCAGGCGCGGGGATCGGAGGCGGAGAAGGCGGCCCTCAGGGCCGTGGAGACCCTGGAGGAGCGGGGGGTCGACCCCGCGGTGGACGAGGCGGGGAAC
>JBKHJQ010000268.1:0-4301 GCA_046538055.1 Actinomycetota bacterium | reverse complement strand
GTGCTGGGGGTGGCAGGGGTGGCGGCGCTGACCTCGCTGGGGGTAGCCCATATGGTGGTGGGCGACCTACCTCCCGTCACTGTCGTGAGGGAAGTGGTTTCCGCTCCCAACACCACCACCACCGCGCCGGGGGCCCTCCCGCCGGCGCGCCCCGAGGAGACCCGGCTCGAGATCCCGGCCGGGCCCGAGTTCCTGTCCGGAGTGGTCCCCTATCGGGGTGGTCCCTCGCGGACGGGGATCCTGGAGGGTGAAGGGGTCCCGCGTGTCGACGGCTTCTACTGGACATACGAGACTGCGGGCCCCATCGTCGCCACGCCCGTGGCTTACGGGAGGAACCTGCTCGTTCCCAGCACGGACGGGACGCTCTACGCCCTGGACATGACGACGGGAAGGGTCGCCTGGACCCTGAGGACGGAGGGGCGGATCACGGCATCCCCGGCCGTGGCCAACCGGGGAGAGCGCCCCGCCCTGGTGGTCTCCGGAGGCGGCGATGGGGTGCTGCGAGCCCGGGAGGCGGTGGCGGAGATCCAGGCGGAGCAGTGGTCGATTCCCCTCGGAACCCGGATCACCGCCTCCCCGGTGGTGGCGGGGGACGCCGCCTTCGTGGCCACCTCGGACGGTTTCGTCCACGCCGTCGGGCTGGCTCGGGGAAACCGGATATGGACCTATCCACCGGGGGAGGAGGGGGTCGGACCCATCAGCGCCCCGCTGGCATACCACGAGGGGGTTCTGTATGTGGGCACCGAGCGCGGCTCCCTCTACCTCCTGGAAGCGGCCAACGGCAGCCTGCGCTGCGAGTTCTTCGCCTCGGCGGCAGTGGTCGCCAATCCCATCCTCGACCGGGGGGCCATGTACCTGCCGACCCGGGGCAACACCATCTTCCTGCGACCGGCCGGGACATGCGAGGGCAGTGTGGCCGAACGGCTACCCCTCTACGGGACCGAGACGGCAGTGGAGGTGCCGCCCGCCATCTCCGGGGATGTCATGTTCCTGCCCAGCGGCCAGTTCCTCTACGCCATCGACCTGCACAGCAATGAGCACGTATGGCCCGCCTCGACCGTGGATGCGGGCAGCACCATATCGGCCGCCCCCGTGGTGGCGGGAGATGCCGTGTACTTCGGCACCCAGGCGGGGAGGGTATGGGCCGTGGACGCCACCAGCGGGGAGACGCTGTGGACCTGGGATACTGGCAATTTCGTGCGGAGCTCGCCGGTGGTCGTCGACGGCGCCGTGTTCGTGGCCAGCGGGGACGGGAACGTGTACGCCCTGGGCGCCAGGTGACGGGTCTGCCGCTACCGGCAACTCGCCTCCCTCACCTACTCTCGGGGCGATGTCAGAGCGTGCTCTCGTGGCGATGTCGGGGGGAGTGGACTCCTCGGTGGCGGCCGCCCTCATGGTGGAGGCGGGCTTCGACGTCGTGGGAGTGACGATGAAGATGTGGGAGGGCCCCAACGGGGAGGCGCCCACCACCGGATGCTGCACGGTGTCCGACGCCGAGGATGCCCGGCGTGTAGCGGCTCGTCTGGATATCCCCTACTACGTGGTCGACTACACGGACCACTTCTCCCGGGGGGTGATCGACCGCTTCGTGGGCGACTACCTGGCGGGCCGCACCCCCAACCCCTGCGTGGAGTGCAACCGCACCGTCAAATTCTCCCATCTCCTCGACCACGCCGCCGAGCTGGGTTGTGACCTGGTGGTGACCGGCCACTACGCCCGCACCGCCTACCGGGAGGGGCGATGGCGCCTGTACCGGGGAGCGGACAGGGAGAAGGACCAGTCCTACGTCCTGTCCATGCTGGGACAGGATCAGCTGGCCCGGGTTCGGTTTCCCGTGGGCGAGCTGACCAAGGTCGCCACCCGCAACAAGGCCGCCGAGCTGGGTCTGCGGACCGCGCACAAGCCCGAGTCGATGGACATCTGCTTCGTCCGTCACGGCGACTACCGGGAGTTCGTTCGCCGGGAGGCCCCGGAGGGGTTCTTGGGCGGCCCCATCGTCGACACCGATGGCAGGGTGGTGGGCCGCCACGAGGGCGTGGCTGGTTTCACGGTCGGCCAGCGCCGCGGGCTGGGCGTTGCCCTGGGGGAGCCCCGCTACGTCACCGGAATCGACTCCGGCACCGCCACCGTCACCATCGGCAGCCGCCGCCAGCTCCAGGTGTCGTCGGTGCGGGTGGCCGACGCCACCTGGGTGTCGGGGAGCGGCGTGACGGGGCCGGTCTCCGCTCAATACCGTGCCCACGGTGCGGCCGTGGACGCCGAGGTCGACTCCGACCGCGTGGAGTTCCGCAACCCCCAAGAGGCGGTGGCCGAAGGCCAGACCATCACCTTCTACCGCGGTGACGAGGTCCTGGGCGGGGGAGTGATAGCGGAGACGTCTCCGCCGGTCGGATAGACCGGCGGAGGCCGTCGGTGGGGCTCAGGCCTCCTGGGCCTGTTCCTGCTCGGCGATCTGCTGGCGCACGTCGTCCATGTCCAGGTCCTTCACCTGGCCGATGAGGTCCTCGAACACGGGAGGGGGAAGGGCACCCGCCTCGTTGTAGAGCAGGATCTGGTCGCGGAAGACCATCAGCGTGGGGATGGAGCGAATGCCGAAGGCGTTCGCCAGCTCCTGCTGATCCTCGGTGTCCACCTTCCCGAAAACCATGTCGGGGTACTTCTCCGACGCGTCCTCGAAGGTGGGGGCGAAGGTACGGCAAGGTCCGCACCACTCGGCCCAGAAATCGACGAAAACCGTTTCGTTCTCGGCGATGGTCTCGCGGAAGTTCTCTTTGGTGAGGGCGATGGTCGCCATGGATTCACCTCTGGTTCGATTGGGGTAACACAGGGTCCAACACGGGATCGCCGCCTGCCATTCCCGCCCCCTGCGGCCGGCGCTAGCATGCTCGTTTCCGACATGACGACGACTCCTCTCGGCCCCGCAGTAGGCGCTCCGGTGGTGGACGCCCACAACCCTGTGCAGGGTTCGGCGGCGGCGCGGTTCCAGGAATGGCTCGAGATGCGCCGCTACCGGGTGCAGGACATGCTGGAGCGGCTCACGCGGCGCTGGCTGCCACTGGCCTCGTTCGTGGAGGTGAACTTCGTCCATCCCGAGGTGGGACCGGCCGGGGCTCTGGTGGCCACCGCCACCACCATCGACCCCGGCCCTCTCCGGCACCGGGCGGAACGGCTGAGGGTGATCCCCTTCCGGGAGCTGGCTCCCTATCTCCCCCGATGGGAGAGGGGCGACACCGTCCTCGTGTCCGTGGACGAGATGCCCCCCGACCTGGCCCGCCGGTACGCCGCCACGCCGTTCCGGTGGTCGCTCAACGTCCCGGTGCGTGTGGAGGACACCTGGGTGGGCCTGGTGGGCGCCGTGGGGGACGAGAGGAGGCTCTCCCGTCCGGCCATCTCCAGCTTCGAGGCGATGGCAGAGGTGCTGATGCGGGATTTCGCTGCGGATACCGCCTGGTGCAGCTTCCGGCGGTCGACCGCCGGGGGCAAGCGATTGCTGCGATTGCTACGGTGATGGCCGCGTAGTGGAGCCGCCTGGGCCAGTAGGCTGAGGGGGCGCAGGCGACCAAGAAGAGAGGATCAATGCACGCGGCAGCGGAGAACCACGACGAGGGGGCTGTCTACAACATCGGGACGGCGGCCCGAAAATCGGGGCTGTCGGTCACGACGATACGCACCTGGGAAGACCGCTACGGAGCGGTGGTCCCGGTGCGGGACGCCTCCGGGCGAAGGCTGTACAGCAGCGAGCAGATCGCCCAGCTCACATGGCTCCGCCAGCAGATCGACGCCGGCTTGCGTGCCTCGGAGGCGCACAGGCTCCTCATATCCGGTGAGACCGAGAGCGTGGCCGCCGCCGGGGCGGTGGTGGATCAGGGATCGCCCTGGGCCACCCTTCTCGTGTGGGCGGAGCAGGAGAAGGGCTGGATCGCCTCGGTTCTGGCCGACCTGCGCAAGGGGCTGCAAGCCGACTCCGTGGGTCTCGCCTCGGTGATAGACAACCCTCTGCGGGGACCGGTCCTCTCCATCGCCCTCCGCGATCCCGAAGTGGGCGACGACGACCCCCTAGCCCCGTTGGCGCTCGTGACGGTGGAGGCGGTAGCCGGCCTGGACGAGGACCTGTCCGGACGGGAGGCCGTCAGCCGGAGCGGCTCGGACTTCGGGATGGACGCCGAGGAGGTGATCCTGGCGCCGATCCACCTGAGCGGCACCCTGGCCGGTGTCCTGGTCGGGCTCGAGCCCTCCCGCACGGGGGAGGGGCCGGCCCTGGTGGAGAGAGCGGTGCGGGTCATCGAGTCGCGCATCGAGGC
>JBKHJQ010000267.1:0-4332 GCA_046538055.1 Actinomycetota bacterium | reverse complement strand
CTCCAGCCCCACGGCACCGACCATGCCCGCTCCCGGGACCTCTCCAGCCTGGCGGTGCTCGGGTCCACCGGCGAGCCATGGAACCCCGATCCCTGGTGGTGGCTCTTTCGCCAGATCGGCGATGAGCGGCTTCCCATCGTGAACATCTCGGGAGGCACGGAGATCGGAGCCGTCATCCTGTCCGTCAACCTGCTCCAGGGCCTGAAGCCCACATCGCTGGGCGGCCCATCCTTGGGCATGGCGGCGGATGTCGTGGACGCCGAGGGGAGCTCGATCCGGGGCGAGGTGGGCGAGGTAGGCGAGCTGGTGATCCGCCACCCATGGCCGGCCATGACACGGGGCTTCTGGAACGAGCCCGATCGCTACCTCGCCACGTACTGGGAGCGGTTCCCGGGGATATGGGTGCACGGCGACTGGGCGTCGGTGGACGAAGACGGTTTCTGGTACCTGCACGGGCGGTCCGACGACACGCTCAACATCGCGGGGAAGCGGGTGGGCCCGGCTGAGATCGAGTCGGCTGTCATCGCCCTGGAGGAGATCGTCATGGCCGCCGCCGTGGGGATACCCGATCCCGTCAAGGGGGAGGCCGTGGCGGTCTTCGCCGTGCCCGCTCCGGGTGAGCAGGCGGACGACCTGGCCGAGCGGATCTCCGATCAGGTGACGCGGACCCTGGGGAGGTCCTTCCGGCCCATCCGGGTCAGCCTGGTGCCCGACCTGCCCCGGACCCGTTCCGCCAAGATCATGCGACGGGTGGTACGGGCCCTCGCCCTGGGCGAGTCACCCGGCGACCTCTCCAGCCTGGAGAACCCGGATTCCCTGAGTGGGATCGATCCGCTGTGAGTGCCCTGCCTCTCTCCCTTCTCCCCGATACGGCCGTTGTGGACGATGGCGACCGGCTCTGGATCGGGGACTGCGACGTTCCCGAGCTGGCCGAGGAATTCGGCACGCCCCTCTTCGTCTACGACGTCGCCCACATCCGCCACCGCTGCCGGGAGGCGATCGCGTCTTTCGGCGATACCGCCGTCTATGCGGCGAAGGCGTTCCTGTGCCGGGCCATGGCGCGTCTGGTGCACGAGGAGGGCTTGAGGATCGACGTGTCGACCCTGGGGGAGATGGCCGTGGCACTGGCGGCCGGTGTCCCCGCAGACCGACTCGTGGTGCACGGCAACAACAAGTCCGTCACCGAGATCCGCGCTGCGCTGGACGCGGGCGCGGGCGTGATCGTGATCGACTCCTTCCCCGAGATGGACCGCCTGGAGGCTCTGGTCGAGCCCGGCGATCCCCCGCCCCGGGTGATGGTCCGGATCACCCCCGGCATCGAGGCCCACACCCACGAGTTCGTCCGCACCGGCCATGACGACTCCAAGTTCGGCTTCACCGTGTCCACCGGTGCCGCCGACGCAGCGGTCAAGCGCGCCGCCGCCTCCCCTGCCCTGGACCTGGTCGGCATCCATGCCCACATCGGATCGCAGGTGTTCCGGGGGGAGTCGTTCCGGGAAGCGGCACAGGTGATCGCCCAATTCGTGCTCCGCCACGACCTGGAGGAGATGTCGGTGGGAGGCGGGCTGGGAGTGCCCTACGTCGAAGGGGAGACGGCCCCCTCGATCACGGTGTGGGCCGAGACGATTCGCCGGGGCGCGGCCGATGCCGGCTTCGCGGGGCGGATATGGGCCGAGCCGGGACGATCGGTGGTGGCGGGGGCCGCCGTCACCGTGTACCGGGTAGGGACCATCAAGGAGATCCCCGACGTGCGCACCTACGTGGCGGTGGACGGCGGGATGAGCGACAATCCCCGCCCCGTCCTGTACGGATCCGGATATGAGGCGTTCCTGCCCGGGGCGGTGAGCGCCCCCCGCCCCCGCCGGGTGCGAATCGTCGGGAAGCACTGCGAATCGGGCGACATCCTCGTGCGGGAGGCCGCCGTGCCCGCCGACCTGCAGGTGGGGGACCTCCTCGCCACACCCGTAACTGGTGCCTACGGCCATTCCATGGGCTCCAACTACAACAAGGTCCTGCGCCCCCCGGTGGTCTTCGTCGAGAACGGCGAGGCCCACCTGGTGGTGCGCCGGGAGACGATCGAGGACCTTCTGGCCACCGACCTGGTGTAGAGGGTCAGCGCTCTATGGGGACCCTCACCGTGTTGCCGTACTCGGTCCAGGAGCCGTCGTAGTTGCGCACCCGCTCGAACCCCAGCAGATGCGTGAGGACGAACCAGGTGTGCGACGACCGCTCCCCGATCCGGCAGTAGGCGATCACGTCGTCGGAAGGTGACAGGCCCGCCTCCTCCCGGTAGATGGCCTCCAGCTCCTCCCGTGAGCGGAAGGTGCCGTCCTCGTTGGCAGCCTTCTTCCAGGGCACGTTGGCAGCTCCCGGGATATGGCCGCCCCGAAGGGCCCCCTCGTTGGGATAGTCGGGCATGTGCATCCGCTCGCCCCGGTACTCCTCGGGGGAGCGAACGTCCACCAGGGGCTGCTTCTCCTGGGAGTGGGCCAGGGCGTCGGCCAGGAAGGCTCGAATGCGGCTGTCGTCCCGGGTGGGCACCGGGTAGTCGACCGGCTGGCGCTCGGACTGCTCCGTGGTCATCTCCCGGCCCTCCTCGATCCACTTCTGGCGTCCCCCGTCCAGGAGCCGGGCGTCCTCATGACCGAAGAGGGAGAAGACCCAGAGGGCATAGGCCGCCCACCAGTTGAAGTTGTCTCCGTAGAAGACGACCGTGGTATCGGGACCGATCCCCTTGCTGGAGAGAAGTCGGGCGAAGGCCTCCGCATCCAGGTAGTCGCGTACCAGCGGATCGTTCAGGTCCTGGTGCCAGTCGATCTTGATGGCCCCCGGGATGTGTCCGGTCTCGTACAGGAGCACATCCTCGTCGGACTCGACCACCGCCACCCCGGGGTCGTCCAGATGCCGGGCCAGCCATTCGGTCGACACCAGCTTGTCGGGATGGGCGTACTGCGAGAACCGGGGATCGGTGTCCGGCTCGGTCGGCATGTCTCCTCCCATGGTCGCTCGGCGCTGCCGCGTTTCCACTATTGCGGTAGTGCTATTAGGGACCATAGCGCCTGTTGGCCAAACGTGGTGAGACCACGACAATGGGGGCATGGCATTGCCCGCCAGACTGCAGACCATCGTGGACGTGTTCGGTGCCTCCCCCCGCGAGTTCCGCCTGGAGGCGCTGCTGGACTACTCGCGGCGAATCCCCGAGCTACCCGCTCGCTACGCGGACGATCCGGGCCTCCTGGAGGAGGTGGAGGAATGCCAGACACCCTTCTTCCTCGCCACCGAGGTGGACGAGGAGGGCAGGGTGCACATGTTCTTCTCGGCTCCACCTGAATCCCCCACCGTGCGGGGATACGCCGGCCTGCTCCTGGACGGCCTGGAGGGTGCCTCGGTGGAGGAGGTCCTATCGGTGCCCAACGACTTCTACGTGGGCATGGGCCTCGAGGACGTGGTGACTCCCCTGCGGTTGCGCGGCATGGGCGCCATCCTCAACCGCCTCAAGCGCCAGGTCTCGGAAGCGGCCGGGCGCTGAGCGGAGGTCACCGGGGGGCCATGCGGATACCCCCGTCCATCCGGACCGTCCCACCGTTCATGTAGTCGTGGGTGAGAAGGAGATATGCCAGCTCGGCGTACTCGGGAGGCTGGCCCAGTCGAGGAGGGAACAGCACCTGCTCTCCCAGCGACCGGCGGGCCGCCTCGGGGAGCCCAGCCAGAAGCGGAGTGTCGAAAAGCCCCGGCGCGATCGTGTTGACCCGGACTCCCACGGCCGCCAGGTCTCTCGCCACAGGCAGGGTCATCCCCACGACGCCTCCCTTGGAAGCCGAGTACGCCGCCTGTCCGATCTGTCCCTCGAAGGCCGCCACCGAGGCGGTGTTGACGATGGCGCCGCGGCTTCCTTGATCGTCGATCGGTGAGGTCCGGGCCATGGCGGCGGCGGCCAGGCGTATGCTGTTGAACGTCCCGATCAGGTTCACCTCGATCACCTTGGTGAATTTGGCCAGGTCGTGGGGACTTCCGTCCCGGTTGAGGGTCCTGGCGGGAGGACCTATCCCGGCGCAGTTCACCAGCGCCCGCAGGCTCCCGGCCTCCTCCGCCACCGATACCGCCCGCTCCACCTGGTCCTCGTCGGTTACGTCGGTGAGGACGAACACTCCTCCGATCTCACCCGCCAGACGCTCACCCGCCTCTTCCTGCAGGTCGGCCACCACCACGGTCGATCCCGCTTCGGCCAGACGCCGGGCGGTCGCCGCCCCCAGGCCCGAAGCGCCGCCTGTGACCATCGCCACCGTTCCATCCAGTTGCATCTTCTCTCCTCTCGAACGGAGGGGACGCTAC
>JBKHJQ010000266.1:0-4347 GCA_046538055.1 Actinomycetota bacterium | reverse complement strand
CCTCGAGACGCTCGAGGTCCTGGTTCCCGTCGCCGAAGAGGCGGTCGGCCAGGGCGGTGATC
Organism: Actinomycetota bacterium; assembly: GCA_046538055.1. GTDB lineage: Bacteria > Actinomycetota > Acidimicrobiia > Spongiisociales > ZC4RG35 > ZC4RG17. Next base: position 4,285 of record JBKHJQ010000266.1, on the reverse strand, counting down.
GGGTTGTCGCCCCCGCCCGAGGCAGTTCCCTCCACGGCCAGGCTCACCGCAACGCCGGATTCGCCCACGGTGGCGGCGGAGATCCAGCTCGCTCCCTGGCCGGGAGGAGCCCCCAGTAGCTCGTCGAGGGCGATCTCGGTCCAGGGTCCAGAGAGGTCGGGTGCCCGGAACACCGAGCTTCCCGGGCCGTCGGCTCCCTGGCCCACGATCACCACTTGCCCTCCGACTTCTCCCATGGCGGTGATCCAGCCCAGACGGGGGACGTCGGCTACAGGCTCCCAGGAGCGGGCGTCCTCCGACCAGTGGAGCTGGGTGCCGCCGGGCCGATTCAGCGACACCACCGTGCGATCACCGACCCGGAACACTCCGTCCACGAACCCATCCGGGAAGGGGTAGCTCACCTCCTCGAAGTGCTCGCCATCCTCGGTCCAGAAGGCGCGATGCTCCACCACATCCCCGAAGGAGAGCTCTTCTGGGTCGAGTCCCAGCTCCTCCCAGGTGGAGTAGTGGGTGGCCCGGGACTCGACGAGATCGTCGCAGGCTTCGGGCTGTCCTCCGAAACATGCCTCGTACGCCGCCTCGGCGTCTTCCACGGGCAGCACCGCCACTCCCTCCTCCAGCATCACGGGCTCCACGCCCCCCTCCAGGGTGCCGGGCGGCAGCAGGGAGACGGGGTCGGTGGACGTGCGGGTGGAGACGGTGGCGAGCACGCCCCCTTCGGCGGCCATGACCCGTGTGGCGACCGAGCTGGGGCTGCCCACCTCCACGAGCTCGGTCTCCCGGAATGTCTCCCCCCGGTCCGGGGACGTGGCCACCCGGACGGCCATCGAGTCGGCCTCTGCCCCGGGCCCGGTTCCCACCGCATAGAGGAGTCCGTCGGCGGCGGCGATGGAGGAGACCCACGAGCCTCCTACCGGGTGGCTGTCCCAGGTCATCCCGTCGGAGGAGGCGTATATCGCCCGGGGGATGTCTCCGTTGGGGAAGTCCTGGAACCGGGCTCCGGGAGCGGTGGAGAGCACGTAGGTGACCCCGGAGTCGGCTGTGACATCCTGGTGCAGGCCGAGTGTGGCGGGTTGCACCTCCCACTCCAGGGACCGCTCCTGGACCGAGAGCTGGGCATTGGCGGCTGCCACCGCGTCGGCTCCTTCCACCTCCGGGAGCTCCCGGTTGCCGCCACCTCCGACCCGGTCCGAGATCACTACTCCCGCCACGACCACCAGGGCGGCTACCGCCGGGAGGGCAACGTTGACCATCTTCCGCTGGCGCCGGATCCTCTCGCCTCGTTCCATCACCTCGCCCAGGTCGCTCATCGGGGTGGCGGACATCTCCGAGTCCATGTGGGCGCGGAGGCGTTCCTGCAGTTCCATCACTGCCTTCCTTCCTCGAAATGCGGAAGCATCTCGGCCAACCGGCCGAGGCCGCGGTGGAGGCGGGACTTGACCGTCCCGGGTCTTATCTGAAGTGCTTCGGCCGTGTCCTCGGTGGACCAGTCCAGGAGAATGCGGCAGACGACGACCGTGCGCAGGCGCATGTCGAGGGAGGCGAGTGCCTGGGCGATCTGGGGATCGGCGGGGAGGACCGGCTCGACCGGCTGCGGAGGGGGGAGCGTGTGGCGGCGGGCCAGCTTGCGCCGCCAGGAAAGGGCCCAGTTGAGGCCCACCCGGTACACCCATCCGGCCGGGTTGTCGTAGCGACTCACCGTGGTCCAGTTGGCGTAGCAGCGGGCCATCGCCTCATCGGCGGCCTCCACACCCATGTCGTTGTCGGCCAGGGTGGACGAGAGGGCGGCGGCGACGCGCCGGTAGGCCTCGTCGTAGAAGGCGGCGAAGCCCGGGCGGGCATCGACCTCGATTCGGGCCAGGTCGTGTCCGGTCACGGCCGGGTTCCAGCTAGGAGCATGCACATCCCCTAGACGCCCGAGGGGGTCGTGAGGTTCACGCATTCTCGATCTCCTGGGCGAGGGCGGGAATGCGGGGGTGGTCGGGTTCCTTGCTGCGGGCCCGTGCCAGTGCCTCGGCGGCCAGGCGATCCTCACCGATCGCCGCATACAGGGAGGCGAGACGCAGCTCGGGCTGGGCCGAGCGGGGAGCGAGGTGGGCTGCGGCCAGGAAGGATCGCTCCGCCTCGGCCGCTGCCCCCGCGGCGGCCAGCAGCTCACCGTGGATGATGCGCAGGGCGGGATGGTTCGGATCGTCCTCCACGATCTCCCCCACGTCGGCGGCCGCGGCGGCGGGGTCTTCGGCTCCGTTGGCCACCAGGGCTGCCAGCGCCCGCGCCCGGGCGAGGCGCAGCGCAGGATCGGCCTGCGAGATGCGAAGCGCCGCCTCCACGTGTGACAGCGCCTGGGCCGGGCGGCCGGAGCGGAGCGAGATGTCGGCCGCCAGGAGCGGGTAGCGGAACGAATCCGGGCGGAATGCGGCGGCCTGCTCGGCCGCACCCGGATCGAGGTCCCGGCGGGCGGAAGCGGCCAGGTGGTCGGCGGCCACGTCCGCCAGGCCCGCCACCAGGGTGACCACGGCCACGGCGAGAGCCAGGCGTGATCCGAGGCGGGAACGCCACCACACCGTCTGCGGCATCGGTCGGGAGGCCACGAGCATCCCCGCCACCAGCCATCCCGCCACTCCCACCTCCCGGGTGGGGAAGAGCAACAGCTCCTGGGTGACGAGGGCCACCACGCCCGCCGCCATCCCCGCCACGAGAGGCGAGGAGGAACCCAGCGATCGCCAGGCCCGCAGCGCCAGCCATCCCGCCGCCACGAGCCAGGCGGCCATCCCCGGCACTCCCATCGCCACCCCCATGTCGAGGGGACCGGAGTGGGCCCGGTCCGTCACCGTGCTCCGGCCGAAGGCGCGGACGTAGTCGGCGTCCACATGCCGGGGGAAAGCAACCCGGTAGCCCTCCAGGCCGGTCCCCGTCAGTGGATGGGCGGCGAGAACCGAGCCGGCGGTCCGCCACTCCGCCCACCGCGACTCCAGGTCCTCGCCCACGGATTGCCGCACGGCGGGGAGGGCCGCCAGCGCCACCGCAATCAGCACGGCGACGCCTCCCAGGGCCCGGCGGTGGGGAAGCCGGAGGCGGGCCGCCACGAGGACGGCGGCCGCTCCCAGTCCCACCACGGCCGCTCCCGTGGCGGAGCCGACCAGGAGGAAAGCGGCGGCGCCCGTTCCCAGCGCCCCCGCCATTCGCCAGGCCCGGGCTTCCCGTCCATCGCAGGCCAGTCCCGCCGAAAGCGGTGCCATGAGGCAGAGGGCGGCCCCCAGGTAGGCGGCGGAGCCGAACACCGATCCCAGCCGGGCCGTGGTGGTGGTCAGCTCCACCGGAGCCGCCCCCAGAGCCTCCGCCGCCCCGTAGATCCCCATCCCCGCCAGCGCCACCGCCGCCGAGCGGCCCAGAACCCTCCTTCCCGCTTCGTCTTCCACCCCCTGGCCGGCGACGAAGGCGGCCGCCATGGTGAGGAGGGCAAACGTCCCCAGGCGGCGGTCGGGGGTCCCCAGCCAGGCGGACACGGGGTCGAGCGCCGGCAACGAGGTGACGGAAGCCCAGGCCAGCAATGCCGCCCACCCGATGAGAGAGGGGAGATGGAGGGTCACACCCCGCCGGATCGTCACCGTCAGCAGCCCCCAGGCGGCGGTGGTCGTCACCACCCACTTGGACGGCCCGAAGGACTGCCAGCCGCCCGGGTCGAAGACGAGAGCGCCGGCCGCCACCAATACCACCACCCCCGCCATCTGGGTGCCATTCGTCCCCTGAGCCTCGGGGAGGGAGGTAGCTGGCGGGGAGGCGCGTGTGGGGGCGATGGCTGTGCTCCGGTCGGGTCAAGTGGGTTGCGGGCGAGGCGTGCTTCGGCTCACGCCCCTTTAGGCTGGCCGGGATGAGCCCTGCACAGCGGCTGTCGCCCTTCGGCGTCACCGTCTTCACCGAGATCACCGAGCTGGCGCGCCGCCATGATGCCATCAACCTGGGTCAGGGTTTCCCCGATTGGGACGGCCCCGAGTTCGCCAAGGAGGCGGCGGCCCGGTCCATGCGCGACGGGGGAGCGGACCAGTATCCGCCCAGCCCTGGGATCCCCCAGCTGCGGGAGGCGGTGTCCGACAGGTACGGTCCCCTGCTGGGCCGCTCCCTGGACCCCGATGCCGAGATCACCATCACCTCCGGATGCACCGAGGGCCTGGCGGCGTCGTTCCTGGGGCTGATCGACCCCGGCGACGAGTTGGTGATCATCCAGCCCTTCTACGACTCGTATCCGGTGAACGTGGCGCTGGCAGGCGCCCGGCCCTCATTCGTG
>JBKHJQ010000265.1:0-4368 GCA_046538055.1 Actinomycetota bacterium | reverse complement strand
TCCTTGGCCAGGGCGACCTTGACCTTGCCGGCGGCGATCGCCGAGGTGGCGAAGTCGAGCGTGACCGGGGGGCCCGAGGGGTTGGGCAGCGAGAACGACACCGGGTTCGTGCCGAGCACGGCGCCGGCGCCCCCGTGGGGCGCGGTGCGCGCCTCCCCGACGGTGCCGATGGCCATGAACGCGGCCACGCCGCGGGCCGCCGCCCGTTCGGTGAAGGCGGCCAGCCGGCCGGTGTGGCACGCCTCGACCACCGACACGGCCGACAGCCGCCCGCGCAGGGCATCCGGCAGCGCCAGCTGCAGGATGGTGGCCCGGAACACGGCCGAGATGACGTCGGCTCCTCCCGCCACCGCCAGCAGGACCAGCGCCAAGGGAAGGATCGGCGTGAGACCGAAGACGCCGATCGCCACTCCCCAGGCGATCACGGCCAGCACCACCACCCGTCCCTTGCGGGTCACGCCCCCCACCCAGCCCGAGGTCAGCGCCGCCGCGAAGGCGCCCACCCCCGGGGCGGCATACAGCAGCCCCACGGTGGAGGCGTCCCCGGCGAAGAACCCGGTACCCAGATCCGGGAACAGGGCGCGGGGCATCCCGAAGATCATGGCGTTGAGGTCGATGATGAACAGGGACTGGATGAGGCGGTGGCCCCGGAGAAACGTCAGTCCCTCCCGGATGGAGGAGAAGTCCGCCTTCCGGCCGCCGCCCTCGGGACGGAGCGATCCCAACCCGGCCATGGTCACCGCCGCCGCCACGAACGCCACCGCCTCCAACGTGTAGGTGGCGGTGAGACTGAACCGAGCGATGAGGTAGCCGGCCAGGGCCGGGCCCACCGCGATGCCCACCTGGGTCATCGTCTGGTTGAGGGCGAAACCGGCCGCCAGGAGGTCACGGCGCAGCAGCGAGGGGATGGCCGCCATCCGGGCCGGGTTGGCGATGGCCGACAGCCCGGCATTCAGCCCGCTCAGCACGTACAGGGGCCACACCGCCGGTTCGGCCAGGGCGGCGTTGAAGGCCAGTCCGGTGGCCGTGGCGGCCAGGAGGATCTGGCTCACCACCAGGAGCTTGCGCCGGTCCACCGCATCGGCCACCGCCCCGCCCACGACCGAGGTCACCAGCAGCGGGAGGAACTGCACCAGGCCCAGAGCCCCCACCGCCAGGTTGGAATCGGTGAGGATGAAGACCTGATAGGGGACGGCCACCACCGTCATCTGCCGCCCCATGAACCCCAGCAGATGGCCGAGGTAGAGGCGCCGGAAGCGGCGGGACTCGCGCAGCGGTGTTATGTCGACGACCCAGCGACTAGCCAACTGGCGGCTCGATCCGCACTCGCACTCCTGACCGACGAAGGGACACTGATGACGTTGACCGGATCTGCCACACAGACGAAAGGCGAAATCGGTTGCAAGGCCGACCCGGCGCGCTTAGGGTAGCAAACGATTGTGGTCGAAACGCCTACCCCCAGTGAGGTCTTCTGTTGGAATCGGTGAGTAGATCGGGGACCGCGGTGGAGAAGCCGTGGCGCAAGCCTCTCATCGAGGCGAAGAACCTCACGATCGGCTACGAGCTGGAACGGGAGCGCAAGCTCCTCACGGCCCTCCGCGACATAAACCTCACCGCCTACGAGGGTGAGTTCCTGGTCCTGGTGGGCCCGTCCGGGTGCGGCAAGACCACGTTCCTCAACGCGGTGGCGGGTCTCCTGCCCCCGTGGGAAGGAACCATCACCTACGAGGGCAAGCCGATCGAAGGGGTGGGATCGGACCGGGCGATGGTCTTCCAGGACTACGCCATCATGCCCTGGCGGACCGTGTCCCAGAACATCCAGATGGCCTTCGAGTTCCGCCGCCACGGACTGTCCAAGGAGGAAGTGCAGGAGCGGGTGCAGCGGACGATCGAGGCCGTGGGCCTGCACGGGTTCGAGCGGTCCTTCCCCTATGAGCTGTCGGGAGGCATGAAGCAGCGCGTGGGCATCGCCCGTGCCCTGGCGGCCGAGCCGAAGGTGCTTCTGGCAGACGAGCCTTTCGGTGCCCTCGACGCCATGACCCGCCAGGTCCTCCAGGGCCAGCTGGAGGCGCTGGTCTCGGAGTTCCATCAGACGGTCATCTTCATCACCCACTCCATCGACGAGGCAATCTCGCTGGGTGACCGGATCGGCGTCATATCCCACCGGCCCGGCACCGTGCGAGAGATCGTGGAAGTGGACATCGAGCGTCCCCGGCTGGCGGAAGGGGAGATCACGGCCCATCCCCGCTACGGGGAGCTGCGCGAGCATCTCTGGAGCCTGGTGAAGGACGAGGCCATCAGGGCCCAGGCCGTGTCCGACTGGGAAGAGGTCGGCGGGGGGCTCGCAGATAGGACCGAGGAGAGGGCGGGATGACCGACACCCAGACGCCCCAGACCACGGCCGCCGGCACCCAGCAGCCGGGTGGACCGCGGATCCGGGAGGCGAAATGGACCTGGGAGCGGGTCTGGAGGCGCTACAGCTTCGCCTTCGTCACCGTGATCAACCTGGCCGTCTTCTTCACCATATGGGAGCTCTTCGCCCTGTACGGCCCCATCCCCAGCCTCATCTTCCCCCGCTTCACAGAGGTCGTGGACTCGCTGAAGATCGGGTGGCTGGGGGGCGGCAACCTGGAGGGGAACAACAACCGGATGCTGGCGGACTTCGTGATCGTCCAGAACTTCTGGGAGACGCTCAGGGTCTACGGGATCAGCATGGCCATCGCCATCGGCTTCGGAATCCCCATCGGGCTGCTGATGGGAGCGCGCAAGTGGCTGGACGCCATCCTCAGCCCGTATGTGTGGACGCTGTCCTCGCTGCCCCGGATCGCCATCTACCCGATCCTGGTGATGTTCATCGGGATCGGAAGCGAGATCAAGTACGCCCTCGTCATCCTCACCGCCATCTTCCCGGTGATCATCAACACCTGGGCAGGGGTCAAGACCACCGAGCAGTCCCTCATCAACGCCGCCAAGATGTTCGGCGCCAGCCGCTCCCAGATCTACCGGAAGGTGATACTGCCCTACACCCTGCCCTTCGTGGTGACCGGCGTGCAACTGGGCCTGAGCCGGGGACTGGTGGGCGTGGTGCTGGCCGAGTTCCTGACCGGAGCCACCCGTTTCGGGGGGATCGGATGGCTCGTCTTCCGGGCGGCGAACGCGTTCAATGCCCCGCTCACCTACGCCGCCCTGCTGAGCCTGGCGGTGTTCGCACTGATCCTGGTGCAGGGAACAAGGTCTATGGAGGCGAAGATCGCCCCGTGGAGGCAGGTCAGCAAGACCTGACCCGAACTGGAGAGAGGAAGGAAGGAGAGGATGGGAAGCATGGGAACCCGAAACGAGCAGATCTATGCGATGTCACGGAGGAGGTTCCTCCAGGTGGCAGGGATGTCGGCGGGGGGTCTCCTCCTGGCCGCCTGCGGGGCGGACGGTGCGACCGACACCACCGCCGCGCCCACCACGGCGGGCGGGGCCGGCACCACCGCCACGACGATGGCGGCGGGGGGCAGCGTCCCCCAGTCCACCATCTCCGACGTCAACCTGGACTTCAACACCCCCAACATCAACCTCCAGGCACCCTTCTGGGTGGGCCAGACCCTGGGATTCTTCGAGGAAGTGGGGATCAACAGCCTCAACATCACCCAGAGCGACGACCCGGTGACGCCCCTGGCGGCCGGCTCGGTGCATGTGGCCCTGCTGGACTCCATCATCCTCTTCAGCGCCGAGCACGAGTCCAACGAGCAGGGCGAGCCGCTGGGGATCACCTACACGTCCTGTGTCTTCGGTGCCCAGCCCACCATCATGGTGGGAGCGGAGGGCGTCACCGCCGACAACCTGGAGGGAAGGACTATCGGTGCGGCCCGGGAGGGAAGCGTCAACGAGGCCATCGCCCGCTTCATCCTGGAGGAGCTGGGCTATGACCCCGACAGCGACGTCGACCTGCGGAACATGACCGGAGGCTCCAACGACTGGGTCACCGCCATGCTCACCGGCCAGATCGACGCCACCGTCGCCTTCCCCCGCCACATCCCCGTGGCGGAGGCAGAGGGTGGCTCGGCCCTGTTCGTGGGATCCGAGCCCGTGCCCCAGAACGGCTACGGGATCCTGCGTTCCACCCTGGACGAGCACCCCGACTTCGCGGTGGCCTGGACCTACGCCTATATCCAGTCCCAGCGCTGGTGCAAGGATCCCGACAACTACGAGGAGATGCGCCGCATCATCGTGGAGGAGCACGGTCTCGACTATCCCGATAACACCTGGGAGGTGCGCGACATCGACAACGAGCTCATGACCCAGGACATGGGCTTCAATCCCGACCAGATGACCGAGCACCTCAACTTCGCGGCTCCGTTCGTGGGGGCACCCCAGGAC
>JBKHJQ010000264.1:0-4392 GCA_046538055.1 Actinomycetota bacterium | reverse complement strand
GTCTGATCCCGGGCCGCCAGCGGGCTCTCAGCCCATCCGCTTGAGGATCCGTTGCACCGTCAACCAGGTGCGGGACGAAATCTGCTTGCCGAAGCGGCTCTCCAGCCAGGACATGACGTCGGGGGTCTTGCGGGCGTTGGTGTCGGAGACGGTGAACAGCTCCCGATCGGTGGCCGCCACCACCGCGAATCCCCCGTCGGGCGGGAAATGAGGCACCTCGAAGTCCACCGCCAGGGGCCCCCGGGAGAAAGTCACCAGGAGATACGTCTCCCGGCCGTGCTCCCGGTCTCCAAAGGGACGCCGCTCCACCAGCTCCTCCAGGTCCCGGCGTCGACGGATGATGGTCGTCGAGTCGAACCCCAGCCTGGCCGGCCAGGCCTCCTCCATCATCGCCTCCAGGGCCCCGATGTCGTCCACATCCGACTGGAAGACGATGTTGCCGCTGGAGATGACCGTGCTGACATCCCTCAGGCCCAGGCTCTCGCTCACCGCCCGCAGGTTGTCGTTCTTCATGGCGGGGTTGGAGGGAGCGATCCCCCGGAGGAAGGCCACGTACTGGTTCATCCCGTCACTGTCCACAGGTCGACTCCCCGGTTGCCAGGAGGGTCATGCCGCGGTTCGTCTCTCCCCCTCCGAGCCCGGAAGCCAGGACTCGAGGCGATGGACTCGCCATTCCGCCAGGGCAGCGGCCACGGCCGCGTCGTCCACCCGATCCGCCACCCGCGCCACCTTGTCGGCGCGGACCGTCGTCTCCACCCGGTGCCCGTCGGCCAGGTCGCAGGCCTCTCCGGCGCGCTCCGCCAGCTCCGCCACCCCGATCCGGCGGGCCTGAGTGACGATCTCCTCCTTGTCGGCGGTGAGGAGGGGGCGGAGCACCGAGCGAGTGGCCAGGCTGTCGAGGGCGGTGAGGTGGGCGAAGGTCTGCGACGAGACCTGCCCGATTGCCTCCCCGGTGGCGAGCACCTCGATACCCGTCTCGTCGGCGACCCGGTCGGCGGCCTGCAGCATCAACCTCTTCAGCGCCACCTGACGGAAGCGGGGATGGATGCGGTCCACGATCTCCTGGCGCACACCCTCGAAGTCGACGACGTGGACCACTCCCTCCATGCCCGCGCCCCACCGATCCCAGAGGTGATGCGACATAGCCAGAGCCTGGTCCCGCTGATCACAGGCGAGTTGCAGGTGGAGGAACTCGCATCTCACCCCCCGGCGCATGAGGCGGTAGGCGGCGACCGCCGAGTCGTATCCACCCGACAGCAGCACCAGCGCCCGGCCCTGCACTCCTATGGGCAGACCCCCCGGCCCGTCCCAGCGCCGCAGCGTCAACCAGCCCTGGTCGTCCACCACCCGCAACCGGACGGTCACCCCGGGGGTGGTGAGATCCACCCCCGCCGACTCGCCCAGAAGGAGAGTCCCCAGCTGGCGCTCGACGTTTGAGGAACGGAACGGGTGGGAGCCGACCCGTTTGCAGCGGACTGCAAACCGCTCCCCCCTAACCATCGGCGCCGCCAGGTCGGCCGCGAGCTCGACTCCCGTCTCCAGGTCGGGAAATGGGAAGCCGATGAGCTCTTCGATACCCCGAATGCCGAACACCCGCTGGAGACGGGACGCCGCCGCCGCCGGATCGTCCACGCCGCCGACCCGTACACGTCCCGGCGCCAGCTCTTCCACGCGAGCGCCTCCTGCCAGCGCCTGTTGCGCGTTCGAGCACACGGCCTGGCTGAACCGCCGCCTCACCGGAGGACTCTTGAGATAGATCTCGCCAGAGAGCGTCGCCTGCAACTCGACGTTGTCCACTGTCACGAGCCTTCGTTCGGGGTCCCCCCGAGGGTAACGTCCCGGCGACGGTTCTCCGTCCTGGGCGCCGGAACGTCGGAGTCAGCTCAGGGAGGCGCGGAGTGCGGCCAGGAACTCCCGGGGCCGGTCCCGAGCGGGATCGTCGGCTGCCCGCTCGATCACATGCAGGGGCCAGCCGTGACGTTCACTGGCCCGCTGCGCGATGGACAGGCGCAGGGCCCGGTCGTTCCGTCCCCATATCAGCGTCGTGGGTACGTCTATGCGGTCCAGGTCGGAGGGAGGGATGCGGGGAATCCCCGCCCGGCGGAAGAGGCGGCCCGCCTCCCTCGCCGATTCGGATCGGGCCATCGCCAGGTTGTATGCCACGAACGACGTCCACTCCTCATCCATGTCCCGACGTAGGCCCTCCAGGTCGTAGGCGCACTGTTGCATGAAGCGCTCGTAGCTGCGCTCTCGGGGTCGTGCCTGGAACCCCAGGAATCCCAGGGCGAACCGAAGGCTGGGGCGGAATCGCCCCAATCCGAGGGAGTCGACCAGCACCAGACGGTGGAGCCGGCCGGGACGGCGGATGGAGTACCGGGCAGCGATGGCCCCTCCCAGGACATGGCCCACGATCGCCGGCGCTCCCTGGGACGTCTGATCCACCACACCGTCCAACCACTCGATGGCGCGTTCGGCGTCCAGGCGGCCGGGGCCGGGGCCGGTGGAGCCGTGGGCGGGAAGGTCGGGTGCTATGACCCGGTGGGTGGTCGTCAGGTCGGGGATGGTCCAGCGCCAGTTGACGGCCGATTCCCCCGGCCCGTGCAACAGCACGACGGGCGGGCCTTCCCCGCCCTCCAGCACGGCCGTGGGGATGTCGCCTATCTGGAGGGTCCGCTCGGTGACCGGCACTCCCGCCAGCAGGCGGGCCCGATGGTCCTGGACGGCAGCGGAGGTGCCGTGTTCGGCCATGTCCTTCACCCTCCCACCTCCTCGGAGTGGCCGGCGCGTCCGGTTACCACGGTCAGGCCCGGCTCCATCACGGTGGCGTCGCCGTCCGCATAGGGCTCGCAGCGCTCCACCACGTCTGCTTCCAGCGCCGCCCTTGTCTGCCCGTCCAGGGCAGCTGTGATCGCCGCCAGCGGCGTGCTCTGCACGTACTGCCAGAAAAAGTCGGCCGGGGGTGCCACCCGGAGCGGCAGGGAACCGGTCTCGGTCCGGACATCGTCGAACCCTGCTTCCTGGAACAGCCTACGAAGGTCGCCGGGATCGTGGAGGCGGAACACGGCGTGTATGAACCGCGACGCCTCCGGTCCCACGTGGTCCACCAGCGCCCCGTCGATTGCCTCGAACAGTGGAGGGGTGGGGCCGGGGGTGAGCGACACCACTCTCCCCCCTGGAGAGCTGACACGATGCATCTCTCTCAGGGCACCTATCGGATCGGCCATGAACTGCAGTCCCATCGCGGACATCACCAGGTCGAAGGCGTCGCTGGACAGGGGAATCTCCTCGGCAGGCGCCTCGATCCAGTCGATGTCATCGGCGGAGACGCGCCGGGCGACCTCCAGCATGCCGGGGTTGATGTCCAGTCCGACCGCCTTGCCCTCCGGGCCGACGGCGTCAGCCGCCAGACGCGTGGCTATCCCGGTCCCGCAGGCGACGTCGAGCACGCGCTCACCGGAGAGGGGGCGCGCAGATGCCAGCAATCGCCGCGCGAAGGGCTCGCCTATGGCGGGTACGAAGTGCTGCTGGTAGATCTCCGCTGCCCCGGCCGCATACCGCTCATACAGGGAAGTGGATGGCGTGGCACTCATCGATTCGAACCTCCTCGCTCGTTCCGGCGACGGTACGGACCGAGGGCGTGCCCCGTCTTCGGGAGAATCCCGGATCGTGCCGGCAGGGCGCGATGGGGGAAAACCCCCACGGCTCGCCCGGCTAGATGAGGCCGTGGTCGTAGGCGTAGGAAGTGGCCGCCGCCCGGTTGGAGACGCCCAGCTTGGCGAAGATGTTGGAGAGGTGCCGCTCCACGGTCTTGGTGCTGATGACCAGCGCTTCGGCGATCGCCTGGTTCGTGTGGCCTGCCGCCACCAGCCGCAACACTTCGAGCTCCCGATCCGTCACCGGCCGGGGCGACCCATCCGTGGTGGTCACCTGCGCCAGTCGGGCCAGGGCCGGTTCCGCTCCCAATTCCTCGAACACCTGCCTGGCCGCCTGGCACTCCAGCTCGGCCCTCTCGTGATCCTCCAGCTGGGCGCAGGCGGCGGCCAGCAGCAGCCGGACCAGTGCGGCTTCGTAGGGTGCTTCCAGCTCCTGCCATGCAGCCAGTGCCCGGCGCAGGGATTCGACCGCGGCATCCGCCTCCCCCTCCGACAGCCACACGGAGCCGTCCGCCTGCAACGTCAGGGCTGCCAGCAGGGTGGAATCCGAATCCCGGGTCAGCTCCTGCAGTTCCTGGACGGCCGTCCGCGCCTCGGCTCCGCGCCCCACCGAGAGCATCACTTCCACATAGGCGGGCAGGAGCCGGACGCGGCTCATCTGGTCCCGTGCCTCCGCCAATGCCCGCTCGATCGCCGTCTCCGCAGCCTCGGTACGGCCTTCGGCGGTGCGGAGCTGGGC
>JBKHJQ010000263.1:0-4402 GCA_046538055.1 Actinomycetota bacterium | reverse complement strand
CCCCAGGACCGCGCCGTTGGCGGCGCCCGTCACGAGGGCTCCCACCAGCCCGATGGGGGCGGCCCGCAGGATCGCCCGGTAGGGGATGCGCTCGAATCCGGGAATGGCCGGGGCGGGGAACGAGACGAGGGAGACGGGCACCACCGCCAGCGACACCAGGAGGGAGGCCAGGACGAAGAGGATGAACCCTCCCGGGTCGGCCGCGGTGAGCAGGAGCTGGCCGCAGGCGAGCCCGGTGGTGACCACCACCATGTAGATGGCGAGGATCCGTCCCCGGGTCCGGTGCGTGGTGGCGCCGTTGAGCCAGCTCTCCGCCACGATGTAGAGGCCGGCCAGACAGCTCCCCGTGACGATGCGGAAGAGGAACCAGGCGGCCGGTTCGATCACGAGGAGGTGGGCGAGGGTGGAGGTGGAGGCCAGCGACGCCAGCCCGGCGTAGACGCGTACGTGACCCACCCGGGAGACGATCTTGGGGGTGATCACCGAGGCGGCCAGGAAGCCCAGGTAGTAGCCGGACATCACCACGCCGACGGTGGGGGTGGCGAACCCCTCCAGGTCGCCCCGCAGCCCGATGAGCGAGCCCTGGAGCCCGTTTCCCAGCATGAGCAGGCCCACGGCCAGGAACAGGGGCCACACGGTGAGGGCTTGGCGGGAAGGGGAGAGGGAAACCATCGACCAGCCGACCAGGTTAGGGGTTCCCCAATCCCGTTTTCGCGAAACCGGTTCAGTCGATGAGGTGGGCGTCCTCCCAGCCCCGCACGGAGTTGAGGCGTGCCACTCCGGTGGCGGCACGGAGGTCCTCCCGCCTCACCACCCGTTCGACCAGCTCTCCCGACTCCAGGCGGGCGGCCCGCTCCGTTCCGGCCAGCAGGCCCGAGGAGACGGGTGGGGTCACCCAGAGCCCGTCCAGGCGGATCGCCAGGTTGCCGACCGTGGTCTCTGTGACCTCACCTCGGCGGTTCCACAGGATCACGTCGTCGGCGCCAGGGTGGCGCCGGGCCGCCTCCTCGTGCACCCGGCGGACGGATGTCTTGTGGTACAGGAAGGGGTCGGCCGGGTCGACGGGGCGGTCGTCGATCGCCAGGCGGGGCGTTCCTGCCCCGGGCAGGTCGGCGACCTCGGTCGAGATCCAGCCGTCCCGGTCGATCAGGATCCGGAGCCGGGCCGGCCGGTAGCGTCCCTTGGTGGCGCGGTGGATGGCAGAGCGCATCTCGGCGGGGTCGAAGGGGATGTCGAAGTAGCGGGCGGAGGCGGCGGCCCTCTCCAGGTGGCGGGCCAGGTGCCTGGCTCCCAGGTTGGGGTCCCAGCGGGTCGTCTCTATCAGACCCAGCTCCCCTCCCGGCCGGGTCAGGACCTCTGCCTTGAGGAGGGCCTCCCGGTACTCGTCGGCCGGGACCGAGTCGTATGTGATGCCCCCTCCCGTCCCGTAGTAGGCGACTCCCGAGGTCCGGTGGATCGCCACCGTCCTGATGCCCACGTTGAACGCCCACTCCGGGCCCTCGCGTCCCGGCCCCCCGAACCCGATGGCACCGCAGTAGACCCCCCGAGGGTGGCTCTCCAGCCGGGAGATCACTTGCATCGTCGACACCTTGGGCGCTCCGGTTATGGACGCAGACGGGAACAGGGCCCCGAACACATCCACCAGGTCGGTTCCGGGGAGGGGACGTGCCCGGACGGTGGATGTGAGCTGCCACACGGTGTCGTACTTCTCGGTGGTGAGCAGGGCGGGAACCTCCACCGAGCCCACCTGTGCGATGCGGCCCAGGTCGTTCCTGACCATGTCGACGATCATCACGTTCTCCGCCCGGTTCTTCTCCGAGCTCTCCAGCCAGGCCCTCATGGCCTCGTCGCCGGCGGCGTCCACTCCTCGGGGGGCGGTGCCCTTCATCGGCCGGCAGGTGATGGTCCCGTCCCGCCACTCGAAGAAGAGCTCGGGTGAGGCCGAGGCCACGACCCACTCGCCGGCGTCGACGAGCGCCCCGTAGCCACACGACTGGGAGCGGATGATCCGCTGGTAGAAGGCGGCGGCATCGCCCTGGAAGTGGGACTCCAGCAGGAAGGTGAGGTTGACCTGGTAGGTGTCGCCCGCCCTGATCCGTTGCCGAACCCGCTCCACGGCCGCCAGATGGCCGGCCTCCTCCCGAAGGGGCCGCCAGTCCGACATCGCCTCCTCACCGGTGGCGGGCACCGTGGGGGTGCGCTCCTCGGCCACGCCCATCCATACCAGGGGCAGGGATTCGAATGCGGTCCCCTCCCGGGCCCGGACCGAGAGGTGGTCGAAGGCGGGAGCCGCTTCGTAGCACACCCAGCCGCCCACCCACCGCCCCGACTCCACTTCCGCCTGGGCGGCGTCCAACGCGGCGGGCACTTCTCCCGGCGAGTCGGCCGTGATGGTCCGGACGACGGGCCCCAGGGCGAAGCCCCTTCGCCGCCCGGGCCGGAGATCGTCGAATCGGGCGGTGGGCGTCACGCCCCCTTCAGCCCCCTTCGTTGCAGCAGAGGCGGGCCCGTGATCCTCATAGCCGGGCGCGCCCGAGCACTTCGTCGATAGGTGTTCGAGCTTCCTCCGGCGCCTCCTGCACGTAGTCGTAGCCGAAGCGCCCCTTGATGCAGAGGTTTCCCTCTGTGACGGAGTGATCGTCGGGGGAGGTGACCTTGACGATGCGCTCATCCTGGACGTGCAGATCCAGGTTGCATCCCACCCCGCAGTACGAGCAGATGGTGCGCGTGACGGTCTGGCGCTCCGGCTCCCACATGTCGGCCTTCCGTAGCTCGTGCTCGGAGCGGAACATGAGGGCCCCGGTGGGGCAGACCGCTATGCAGTTGCCGCAGAACACGCAGGCCGAGTCGGCCAGGGGGGTGTCCAGCTCCGTGGAGATGCGGGCGTCAAAGCCCCGGCCCGCCACCGCGATGGCGTAGGTGTTCTGCGCTTCGATGCCGCAGGCCTGGACGCACTTGTAGCAGAGTATGCAGCGGGAGTAGTCCCTCACATACAGGGGGTTGTCTACCTTGGGCGGTTGGTGGACGGTCTCTGCCACGGACGGATCTGGAGGCGGGTGGTGACCGGGGTGTCGCCGGTCACGGTCCTCCACGGCGGGGGCGGGAGGGCCGAACCGTCCCGGTTGACAGTCATAGGCGGCCATCCACTCGGGGACGGAGTCATCGGTGAGCGAGAGGTCCGCCGAGGAGGCGAGGAACTCGAACACCAGCTTGCGGGAATGGCGGACACGCTCGGAGTCCGTGGAGATCTGCATGCCGGCTTCCACCTTGCGGGAGCAGGAGGGCACCAGGGTTCGACTGCCCTCCACCTCCACCACACACACCCGGCAGACATTGACCGGTGTGAGGGTGGGAGCCCAGCACAGGGTTGGCTGGTCCCGCCCCACCGACCGGCAGGCCTCCAGGATGGTGGAGCCTTCCGGCACCTGGACATCGGCCCCGTCGATGCTGACCGTCACGCTCATGTGTCCGTCTCCTTTTCGCTCACCATCTGCGGCCCATAGGCCGCCGATGATGAGCGAGAGCGCTGTGGGGGGGACATCCGGCTCACAGAACCCCCAGGTCGATGGCGGAGCGAACGACGGATGCGGCGGTGTGGCCCAGCCCGCAGATGGATGCGTCCTTCATGGCCCGGTCGATGTCGTCGATCAGGTCCGCCTCCACCGAGCCGTTGGAGCGGGCCACGGCCTCCTCCACGCGCACGGTGCCCACCCGGCAGGGGACGCATTGGCCGCAGGACTCGTCCCGGAAGAACCGGGCGATCCGGGAGACCACCGCCTTCATGTCCGTGTCCGGGGAGAAGGCCATTATCACCCCCGAGCCGAGAGTTAGGCCTGCCTCCCGGCTGTCCTCGAAGGTCAGGGGCATGTCCCAGTGGTCGCCGCCCACCAGGGACCCGGCCGCGCCTCCCAGAAGCAGGTAGGGGGTCTGGCTGATGGAACCCCCGGCCCCCTCCACCGCTTCCCGGAGGGTGGTTCCACCCTCCAGCTCGTACAATCCGGGGCGTTCCAGGTGGCCGGACAGGCAGAAGAGGCGTGTGCCGGGCGAGCCATCCGTCCCGGTGGCGGCGTACGCCTCTCCTCCGCCGGTCACGATGCGGGGCACGTTGATCAGCGTCTCGACGTTGTTGATGACGGTGGGGCGCCCCCACAGGCCCGACACGGTGGGGAAGGGGGGCTTCTGGCGGGGCTCGCCCCGGTAGCCCTCGATCGACGCGAACAGGGCCGTCTCCTCCCCGCAGATGTAGGCACCCTGACCGCGCCGCAGCTCGATATCGAAGGCGAGGCCCGAGCCCATCACGCTCTCCCCCAGGAGCCCGCCTTGGCGGGCCGCGTCGATGGCGTGGAGAAGGCGGCCGGTGGCGGCGGGGCGTAAGGCGGGGATGGTCCGGGTGACCTACCAG
>JBKHJQ010000262.1:0-4410 GCA_046538055.1 Actinomycetota bacterium | reverse complement strand
GGACTGGGGGTGCCCGGTGTGCGGAGGCGGCCCGGGAGCCGCCTCCGCACACCGGTTGCCCGGTCGCTACCGGGATGTCACCGCGCTCTGGAAGCCGTTCTCGAACTGGAGACCGGAGAGGGTCTCCGTGAACGGGTACTCCACCCTGTTGTTGTAGAACTCCAGGATGCCCGTGTCGAACAGCGGCACGTGGGGCTTGTCGCGGACGATGAGCCGCTCCATCTCCCACATGGCCTCCTGCGCCTCCTCCACCGTGGCAGCTGCCTCGAACTCGGCTGCCAGGGCGTCGTACTCCTCGTTGCTGTACTGGGTGTTGTTGGAGTCACCACCCGTGCAGAAGAAGGAGCAGTGGAACGTGGGGAACGCCGGGTTCCCCAGCGAGTAGCCCAGGATGAACATGTCGAACGGGGACGTGTACTCGTTGTCCTCGTCCAGCTCGAACACATCCGCCACGATCTTGTTGAAGTCCGTGGGAACGGACACGATCGGGATTCCCATCTCTTGGGCCACACCCGCGATGTAACCACCGAAGGTCGCACGCAGCGGGTCGTAGCCGGCGGTGGGATGGATCAGGTCGAGCTGCTCCACCGGGTTCCCGTCCGGGTCGATCAGACCCTCGCCACCCACGAACTGTGCATCCTCGGTGAACTCCGGCTCACGCTCGGTGTCCTCGGTGGCGGGATCGTCGAAGCCGGGAGGGGTCTCCCAGCTGTAGCCGGCCTCCGTCAGGAGGCGGATGGCCTCCTGACGACGGGCGTTGTCCTCCATGCCGGCGCCGCCCTGCTCGGCCAGCTCGGAGGCGACCTCCTCGTCGTACCACGCCTGGTTCCCCTCGGGGAGGATGACGTAGAGAGGGAATGCCACGCCCTGCAGGAGCTGCTCGGTGACGAACTCCTTGTTGATCAGGACCGTGAGGGCATCCCGGAAGGCGGAGTCGCTCATCGGAGCCCGGTCGTGGTTGAACGCCAGGAAGCGGTAGCCGTTCACCGGGTTGACGATGGCGGTCAGGTCCTCGTTGTCCTGGACCTGCTCGCGGAAGCCCTGCTGCATGCCCAGCGGGTTCAACAGCAGATCGACCTCGCCGTCGGCCAGCGCCAGCACTGCCTGGTCCTGCCCTCCATAGAGCGGGAACTGGAAGTTGTCGGCGTAGGGGCCGTCGGTGTAGGTGACGTCACCGGAGGTGATCTCCTCGCCCGCCAGCGAGAAGTTCTCGTTGGCGCTGCTGGCGGCGAAGCTGCCCTCTTCGCGGTCCGCGAACATCGTGGCACCCGCGGCCGGCGCATCGGCGCCCGAGGCGGCCAGGAGGGTCTCGCGGGGGTTCTCGGCGCCGCTCGCCTCCTCCACGATCGGAGCCCAGAAATGCTCGGGCATGACGGGCATCAGCGGGACGCTGTTGCCCAGACCCCAGATGCCCAGGCCCGGCTCGGTGTTGAAGGTGACCCGCACCGTCTGCTCGTCCACGGCCTCGACACTGTCGATGACCTCGGCGTCGGCGTAGTCCTGCCAGTTGGCGGTCAACTCGAGATCGACCACCGTCTGCCAGGTGAAGGCCACGTCCTCGGCCGTGATGGCCTCGCCGTCGGACCACTGGACGTCGTCACGGAGGGTGAACTCTCCCACCCACACGTCGCCGTCCTGGGTGACCTCGGGCAGCGGGCCGTCGGCCAGCTCCGGCTGGACCTCCAGGCCCGGCAACTGCACCTCATAGGGAGCAGCGGTGGTGGGATCCATGAAGTAGGAATTCCACACCGTGTTGCCCAGCGAGTCGAGCACGTTCCACAGGTTGTCGGTGGTCACGTCCTCGAAGATCCCGAGCGTGTAGGTGTCGAACTCGCCTCCAGCCGTCTCCTCGCCATCCGGGGCGGCGGTCGTGTCGGGAGTGGTGTCGTCGCCCGTATCGGGCGGTGCCGTCGTATCTGTTGGCTCTTCGGTAGTGGGGGTCTCGTCTCCGTCGGCGGCGGTGGTGTCCACCGAGCCTTCGCCCGTGCAGGCGGCGGCCACGAGAGCCAGCACCGCCACAAGAGCCAGGAGGCGCACGAAAGACGCCCTCTTACTCAGTGCTTTCATCGATACTTCCCTCTTCTCTGGGTCATTCGAGACGCAGGAGAACCCTGCGCATGCACGGGAGCATAGACCTCGCTCGAAGCGGGCCGCAACTACCCCTCACCGTCCGCCGAGCCGCCCTCGAAGGCATCTCCCGACCCCTCCGGAGAGGGCTCCCGGGAGGCTTCAGCCACCACCTGATGGCGCTCGATGGTGGTCGATATCACGGCCTGCACGATCGCCGCCACCGGCAGCGCCAGCACCACCCCCGAGGCTCCCATGAGGGTCCCTCCCACGATGATCGCCCCTACCGAGACGGCGGGATGTATGGCCATGGTACGGGCGGTGACCTTGGGACCCAGCACGAGATTCTCCACCTGCTGGTAGGCGACGAGCCCCACACCCACCCAGAGAGCATCGATGGGGTCTCCTGCCAACGCCACCAGGATGGGCAGGATCGCTCCCAGATACGTGCCCACCACCGGCACGAACTGGCCCAGGATCCCCACCCAGATCCCCAGTGCCAATGCGAAGTCCACGTCGAGCAGCAGGAGCAGCCCGGTGGTGAAGGCTGCGGAAGCGGCCGCCAGGATGATCCGGGAGTAGACATAGCCTCCTGTCTTCTCCACCGCGATCTCCCAGACCCGGAGAGCCTCACGCTGGCGGGGCGCCGGCAGGAAGGAGAGGACGGTGCGCCGCAGCTTGGGGCCGTCCGCCACCATGTAGAAGGAGAACAGGGCGATGGTGAACGCCTGGAACGTGGCGCCGATGACGGTCGACCCGAAGCCGACCAGCCCGCCCGCCACTCCTGAGCCCAGGTCTCCCAACAGGCTTCCCGCTCCGGTCACCTCCTCCTCCGCCTCGGGAGCCAGCAGGTCGATCTCCAGCCAGTTGCCCAGCAGGGCCTCCACCTGGTCGATGTATCTGGGGAGGTCGGAGATGAGGGCGGCGGCCTGGCTGATCACGACCGGGATCATCGACGCCACCAGTCCCCCCATGGCCAGGGCCACACCCAGGAACACCACCCCCGTGGCCCAGCCCCGCCGCCATCCTCTCTTGTCGAGGTACTGCACCGCCGGCTCCAGGGCCACCGAGATGAAGAGGGCCACGAAGATCATGTATAGGAGGCTCCGGATCTGGAACAGGAGCCATAGAGCCCCGGCCACCGCCACGACGGTCCCCGCCACCGTGAGCGAGGCACGCCGCAGGGAGCCGGACGAAAGCTCTCTCATGACGGCAGCTCACCCATGGGGCGCAAGCGTAGAAGCCGCCGGCTCACGATCGCGGTTGCGTTCCCTCCCTGCCGTGGTTCGATACCCTCGGACGTCGCACAGGAGAGGAGCAGGTGTCCGATCCCATCGTATGGACAGCCGATGAACGTCGGGCGGCCGGGACCCACACCGCCCGCTTCATGAGAGATCACGGTGCCGGCTCCTACCAGGAGCTGGTGGACCGGTCACAACGGGATCCGGAGACGTTCTGGGACGCGGTGGTCCGCTATCTGGGGATCCCCTTCGTGACCCCCTACCAGACGGTGATGGAGGCGGAGAGGGGACCGGAGTGGGCGACCTGGTTCACCGACGGCACCCTCAACCTGTCCGCCGCCTGCGCGGACCGCTGGGCCGGGGAGACTCCCGACGGCCTGGCGCTCATCTCCGAGCACGAGGACGGCAAATCGACGTCCCTCACCTTCGCCCAGCTGACCGACCGCGTGTCCCGCCTGGCGGGTGGCCTGGTCCGCCTCGGGGTGGATCAGGGCGACGCGGTCGCCGTGTTCCTTCCCATGTCCTCGCAAGCGGTGATCGCCCTGCTGGCCGTGGCCCGCATCGGCGCCATCTTCATCCCCATCTTCTCCGGATACGCCCCCCACGCCGTGGCCCGCCGCCTGGAGGACCCTCGTCCCAAGGTGCTCATCTGCGCCGACGGCTTCACCCGCCGGGGCCGGCCGGTGGAGATGAAGGAAGTGGCCGACGAGGCAGCCGAGATCGCCGGCGGCATAGAGAGGATGGTGGTGGCAGACTATGCCCGCCGCTCCTCCGTGCCCTGGAGGTCCGGAAGGGATGTGGCGTGGTCCGAGGCGGCGTCTGCCGACCCTCTCGAGTACCGCCCGGTGCCGGCCGAGCATCCGTTCATGGTCGCCTACACGTCCGGAACCACGGGCCGCCCCAAGGGGGCCGTCCACGTGCACGGCGGGTTCACCGTCAAAGTGGCCCAGGAAGGGGCCTTCTGCATGGACGTGCATCCCGGTGACCGCTTCCTGTGGGCCACGGACATGGGCTGGATCATGGGGCCCTGGACCACGGTCGCCGCCCTGGCCAACGGGAGCACTCTGGTCACCTACGACGGCGCCCCCGACCACCCCGATCC
>JBKHJQ010000010.1:0-17651 GCA_046538055.1 Actinomycetota bacterium | reverse complement strand
GTACAAGGGGCTGGCCCATCCCGAGGACACCGGCACCTATCTCGTCTCCCTGTCGGGGCACATCAACCGGCCCGGCAACTACGAGCTCCCCCACGGCATCACCTGGCGCCAGCTCTTCGACGAGGTGGGCGGAGGCATCGCCGGAGGCCGGGAGCTGAAGATGTGGATCCCGGGGGGCGCCTCCGCGCCCTGGTTCGTCCCCGAGGAGCACCTCGATCTGGAGATCACGAAGAACGTGACCGCTCAGGCCGGCTCCATGCTCGGCTCCGGTGCGGTGGTGGTGATGGACGACACGACGTGCGTGGTGCGGGCTGCCGAGCGGGTGGTGCGGTTCTTCGCCCACGAGTCGTGTGGACAGTGCACTCCCTGCCGGGAGGGGACCACCTGGCTGGAGCTGATCCTGCGACGGATCGAGGCAGGCCAGGGCCGCCCCGTCGACGCCGACCTCC
This sequence comes from Actinomycetota bacterium, assembly GCA_046538055.1. GTDB lineage: Bacteria > Actinomycetota > Acidimicrobiia > Spongiisociales > ZC4RG35 > ZC4RG17. The sequence continues at coordinate 17,202 of JBKHJQ010000010.1, read as the reverse complement.
TCTTCGATGTCTCCGACAACATCTCCATCGGCATGGACTGGCCGCCCAAGATGACCACGATCTGCCCTCTGGGGCCCTCGGCCGTCTCCCCGGTGATCGCCATCATGAAGTACTACAAGGATGAGTTGATGGACCACATCCACAACGGAGGATGCCCGCTGGCATGAGCTACTCGCGCCTCACCGGTACTGGGTTCTGGGTCATGAGTAGTGGGTCGCGGTGCGTCGCGACCGCATGTCCTGTTCTGACCTCGTCTGGCGCACACTCATCTCGGTCTCTCCGGTATGACCCAACTCGGTCAGGTACCCAGAACCCAGAGCTCAGAACCCAGTACCGGCCCGACAGGAGGGGGTCGTAGTGGCTGACCAGGAGTTGGTGACTCTCACCGTCGACGGGATGGAGATGGAGGGGGCCAAGGGTGACCTACTCATCCGGGTCGCCCAGGAGCACGGTGTCTACATCCCCCGCTTCTGCTGGCACCCCCGGATGCGGCCGGTGGGCATGTGCCGGATGTGCCTCATCCAGCTGGAGGGCCCCCGCGGACCCATGATCGTGCCTGCCTGCACCACCCCCATCAACGACGGGATGGTGGTCGACACCCAGAACGACACCGTCGCCAAGGCCCAGGAGGGGATACTCGAGTATCTGCTGATCAACCATCCCCTCGACTGTCCTGTATGCGACAAGGGCGGTGAGTGCCCCCTCCAGGACCAGACCATGTCCTATGGGCCGGGCGAGACCCGGTTCGTGGAGGAGAAGCGCCACTACGAGAAGCCGATCGAGATCTCCGACCTGGTCCTCCTGGACCGGGAGCGCTGCATCCTGTGCGGCCGTTGCACCCGCTTCTCCGAGGAGATCTCCGGCGATCCCCTGATCGAGTTCATGGACAGGGGCTACAACGTCCAGGTCAATACGTTCCCCGACGAGCCGTTCCGTTCCTACTTCTCCGGCAACACGGTGCAGATCTGCCCGGTGGGGGCGCTCCTGGCCGCCCCCTATCGCTTCCGGGCCCGCCCCTGGGACCTGCGGGAGGTCGCTTCCACCTGCCCGCACTGCTCCAGTGGCGATTCCATCACCGTCCAGACGTCCCAGAACGAGGTGGTGAGGCTGCTGGCCGTGGACAATCCCCACACCAACCGCAGCTGGATGTCGGACAAGTGCCGGTTCGGATACGAGTACATCAACTCCACCCAGCGGCTGTCGGTGCCGCTCGTGCGGGACGGGAGCGGGGAGCTGCAGCCGGCCACCTGGAGCCAGGCCCTGGACGTTGTCGCCTCCCGCCTCTCGGGCATGGTCCGCCAGCACGGAGGCGAGGCCGTGGCAGGGCTGGGTGGAGCGCGGGGAACCAACGAGGATGCCTATGCCTTCTCCAAGTTCCTTCGCACTGTGGTGGGGACCAACCACGTCGACGCCCGCATGGACGATGCTCCCGCCTCCCAGTTGCTGGCGGCGGTGGCCGATCGGGCGGCCATCGACGACATCGACTCGGCCGCCACCATCGTCGTGTGGGGGCCGGACCTGAAGGAGGAGCATCCCACCCTCTACCTGCGGGTGCGGGCCGCCGCCAACGGCTTCGATCCAAACACCGTCATGTCCAACTCGGACGGGCTGACCATCCGCCGGCCGGGTTCGCGACTCGTGGTGATCCATCCCCGCCGTACCGGCCTCGACGATGTTGCCCGCCACAAGCTCCGCTACCGGCCGGGAGCGGGTGGCGACCTCCTGGCCGCTCTCCAGGCCGGGGAGCACCCCGAGATCGACGAGGTGCTGGAGGCAGGGCCGGTCGTGGCCCTGGTGGGCCTCAGTGGCCTCACCGAGGATCCCCGTCTGGTGGACGGTGTGGCGGCCTGGCTGCGGGACGAGGGCGCCAGGATCCTGCCTCTGGCTCGCCGGGCCAACACCTTCGGGGCCCTGGACATGGGCCTGGCTCCCGACCTGCTCCCCGGACGCGTTCCCATCGGCGAGGGTCTGGAGGCCTGGGGTGAGATACCCACCGCTCCCGGCCGGGACGCCCTTTCGATCCTGGACGGCCTGTCGGCGGGAGACGTCAAGGCGCTGATGCTGATGGGGGCCGATCCTGTCGCCGACGTGCCCGACTCGGCTCGGGCGGTGGAGGCGCTGGAGGCGGCCGAGCTGGTGGTCGCCCTCGATCTCTTCCACACGGATTCCACCGCCTACGCCGACGTGCTGCTACCGGCCCTCGGCTTCGCCGAGAAGGAGGGGACCATCACCAACCTGGAGGGTCGGGTGCTGAAGGTGAACGACATAGTCCCCGGGGCGGGTCAGTCGCGACCGGACTGGTCGATCCTGGACGACATCGCCCGGCGGATGGGAGGTGACCTCGGGTTCGGCTCCGCCGCCGAGATCGCCAAGGAGATCGCCGAGGTGGCCCCCGCATACCGGGGAATCACCTGGGACCTCCTGGACTGGGACCAAAAGGACGGGGTGGTGGCGCCCCTCGAGGACGCCGTTCAGCCGCTCCACTACGTCCCCGTGGCGACGTCGCTTCCCGCCGTGTCCCCGGAGATGGTGCTCCACTCCGCCCGGACCATGTACGACGACGGCGTCATGATGCGCTACGGGCTCTCGCTCCACCGCCTGGCCCCGGGAGCCGCCGCGCACATGCATCCCGACGATGCCCGCCGGCTGGGAGCCCGACCCGACCACCACGTCCGCCTGGTCACCCGGTCGGCCGAGGCGGAGCTGGCAGTGGTCCTGGACGACTCCCTCCCTCGGGGCGTGGTGTACGTGCCCTTCAACCAGCCGGGTGGTCCCCGCCTCGGCTCCGACCCGGTGGTGCGGGTCACGGCCGTCTGATCGGGTCACTGCCGGGGCGGCCGGGTGCTCTCGGCCCGCAGTGTCTCACCGGCGATCTCGGCACAGAACCTGACAAAATTTGCGGAACCTCTGAGGAGCCTGCAACGTCTCACCTACACAGAACGCTATCTGGATCCGGAGAGCGAGATGAGTAGGAGAATCCAGGCGCCCCTGGTGGCGCTTCTGCTGTTGGCAGCCGCTTGCGGTGGCGGAGATCCCGCCGCGGAGGAGAGTGCCGATACGGACGGTGACGGCACGGCCTCCACCCAGGGGTCGGAGAACGGCTCCGATGGGGAGGGCGACCAGGCCCGGACCCTCTCGGAGTTCTTCGGGTGGGGCGACGGCTCCGACCCCGAGGCCCAGCAGGCGCAGTTCCGGGACCAGGAGGCCCGCGTCCAGGAGGCGATCCGCCAGTGCATGGCGGAGCAGGGCTTCGAGTACCAGCCGGTCATGCCCCCCGAGGAAGCCTTCTCCGTGTCGGAGGTCGACGAGGAGGAGCGCGTCCGCACCCAGGGATTCGGCATCACCACCTACTTCGGGAACGAGGAGGAGATGGGGATGGGCCAGGAGTTCGAGGACCCCAACCAGGACATGCTGGAGGAGATGTCTGATTCGGAGCGTCAGGCCTGGCAGGAGGCCCTCTACGGCACCCAGGAGGAGCAAGAGGAGCTGATGGAGACCGAGATCGACGAGGAGACCGGCGAGACGATGATGACCAGCACCGGCTTCGGTGCCGGCTGCCAGGGGGAGGCCTACGAAGCCGAGTTCGGGGACCAGGAACAGACCCAGGATCTGTGGCGGGAGCTCGAGCCTCAGATGGAGGAGATGCGCCAGCGGGTGGAGGCCGATCCCCGGATCGTGGAGCTGAACGAGGAGTGGTCCGCCTGCATGGCCGAGGCCGGCTACGAGTTCGAATCCCGCAACGACATGTACGACACGGTGTTCGAGGACTTCCGCCAGAGGCTGGAGGAGATCGTCGGGCCCAACATGGGACGGAGCGACCCCTTCGAAGGATGGACCCAGGAGGAGATCGAGGCCTTCTTCGAGGAGAGCACCGAAGAGGAGATAGAGGCCTTCATGTCCGAGGCGGAGGAGGAGGCGCGCCAGGATGTCGACATGGAGGCCGTGGAGGCCCTCCAGCAGGAGGAGATCGACATTGCGGTCACGGACTTCGAGTGCGCCGAGGGATGGAACGACACCTACACGGAGGTGAACTCCGAGTACGAGGCGGACTTCATCGAAGAGAACCGGGACACTCTGGAGGAGATCCGCCAGGCCCAGGACGGCTGAGCGGAATCTGGTGCCCCATCGATGACCCGCAACGCCCTTCTCGCCATCGTCGTGGTCTCCGTTGCCGCCGCCGCCGGTGTGGGCTGGTTCTTCGGCTCCCAGATCCGCTCCCCGGCGGAGGTGGCGGCGGAAGCGGAGCCGCCGGAGCCCTCCAACATCACCGTGGAGGTGGTGCGGGAGGAGCTGTCCGCCGACGTGATAACCCGGGGAGACATCGTGTTCGACGACCCGGTCAGCCTGTCGCTGTCCGGATCGTTCGCCCAGCAGCCCGAGCAGCTCGTCGTCACCCAGGCGGCGGAGGTCGACACCGAGCTGGCCGAAGGGGACATGGCGGTGGAGGTGGCGGGACGCCCGGTGTTCCTCCTCACGGGGGAGATACCCATGTACCGCGACCTGCGACCCGGAGCCACCGGAGACGACGTCCTCCAGCTGGAGGAGGCGCTCGCCCGGATGGGCTTCCTGGAGGAGGATCCCGACGACACATGGGATGAGACGACAGGTTCGGCCGTGGCCGCCTGGTACGAGGAGGCCGGGTACAGGCCCAACGGGCTCTCCCCCGAGGACGAGGCCAACCTGGCGACTGCCCGTGACCGGGTGCGCACGGCAGAGTCGGCGCTGGCCGACGCCGAGGCGGCTCTAGAGGAGGCCCAGGAGGGTCCGGGGCAGTCGGCCATCGTCTCCGCCGAGGCAGAGCTGGAGGCGGCCCGCGACGCCGTGGAGCTGGCCGAGATCGACGCTGCCCGGGCCAACGAGCAGGCGGAGGAAGCGGTGAGCGAGGCGGAGGCGCGGGTCTCGGAGGCTGAGGCCAGCCTCGTTCGCGCCGAGGATGAGCTGGCAGTGGCCCGGGAGGCGGATCCCCCCCTCGAGGCCGCGGAGATCGAGGCCCTGGAGGCGGCGGTGGCGGAGGCCGAGGCGGAGCTGGAGGCGGCCACCGACGCGGTGGACCAGGCGGAGTTCGAGCGGGAGCGCACTGCCACCGAACAGGCGACCCGGGTGGACGACGCCCACCGCCGGGTGGAGGTGGCGGAGGCATCATTGGCCGATGCCCGCTCCGGCACCGACACCTCCCCGCTGCGGCGGCAGGTCGACTCGGCCCGTACCGAGCTGACCGACGCCCGGGCCGACCTGGCCGATCTGGAGAGCGAACTGGGTACCTGGCTGCCGGCCGGCGAGGTGATCTTCCTTCCCCGCCTTCCCGTCCGGGTTGACCAGGTGGCCGCCTCCCGGGGGTCGGTCATCGAAGGCAACTTCCTGTCCGTCTCCGGCTCGGAGCTGGCGCTCCGTTCCGCGGTCCCCGAGCGGGACGCTCCCCGGGTGGAGGAGGGCATGGAGGCCTGGATCCAGAATCCGGAGACCGAGTCGGAGATTCCCGGAGAGGTCTCCCACAAGGCGGACGAACCCGGGACCAACGGCGTCGCCTCCGATCGCGTCTACCTGGAGATCCTCCCGGCGGAGGTCCCCGAGGAGATCGTCGGTGAGAACGTGCGTGTCACCATCCCGGTCAGCTCCACCGGGGGTGCGGTGCTGGCGGTCCCGGCGGCGGCCCTGTCCGCCACTGCCGATGGATCCACGGTCGTCCAGGTGGAAGGCGACGATGGTGAGGTGTCGACCGTGACGGTGGAGACGGGCCTGGCGGCCGAGGGCCTGGTGGAGGTGACTCCCGTCGACGGGGATCTGGAGGAGGGGGACCTCGTGGTCGTGGGCCTGGAACAGGGGACGGGCGAGGAGACGGAGAGCGACGAGGAGCCATGAGCGGGCCGGTGGTGGAGCTGCGGGGGGTGGGACGCACCTTCCACGCCGGGGATGTGACCGTCCCGGCCCTGGTGGGAGTCGACCTGAACGTGGAGCAGGGCGACTACGTGGCCGTCGTGGGGCCTTCCGGATCCGGGAAGTCCACCATGCTCAACCTGCTGGGACTGCTCGACCGCCCCAGCGAGGGCACCTATGTCCTGGAGGGAGTCGACACGTCGACCCTGGGAGAGGGAGAGCGGGCCGGCTTGCGGAGCCGGCGGATCGGGTTCGTGTTCCAGGCCTTCCATCTACTGGCCCACCGGAGCGTGATCGAGAACGTCCTCCTGGCGACCGTCTACAACCGGATGCCCCGGGCCGAGCGGGTGCCCGCCGCCGAGGAGGCACTCCGGCGGGTAGGGCTGGGCCACCGGATGGAGTTCCGTCCCACCACCCTCTCGGGAGGGGAGCGCCAGCGAGTGGCTATCGCCCGGGCGCTGGTCACGCGTCCGGGGCTGTTGCTGGCCGACGAGCCGACCGGCAACCTCGACTCCAGCACCGGGGAGGCGGTGCTGGCGCTGTTCGACGAGCTGCGGGCGGAGGGACTCACCCTGGTGGTGGTCACGCACGACTCGGGTGTCTCCTCCCACGCCGACCGTCTGGTGCGCCTGCGGGACGGGCGGATGGAGGCAGCGTGACCGAGGTGGTGGAGCCACGAGCGGCCCCCGCCGGGGAGGCAGTGGCCCCTGCCCGCATGTCGGGTCGCGACCTCCTGTCGGAGGCGGTGGCGGGGATCTTCGCCCGTCCGGGACGGACCACACTCACGGTGCTGGGAACGGTGCTCGGAATCGGCGCCCTCGTGGCGACTCTGGGTGTGGCGAAGACGGCCGGCAACCAGATCGTGGGCCGCTTCGACGAGCTGGCCGCCACGTCGGTGGTGGTGACGAACGAACGCGGCTTCTTCGGGGACAATGCCCCCCGGGTGGCCATCCCCGCCGATGCGGAGGACCGACTGACCCGCCTCAACGGGGTCACCGCGGCCGGGGCGATGGGGACCGTCGACGTGGGCGATGACCTGGTGCGGTCCGTTCCCATCCCCGACCCTCTCGCCCAGACCGAGTTCCAGATGAGCGTCTACGCCACCACCCCCGGGATGCTGGAGGCGGTTCGGGGAGACCTGGCCACCGGGCGATGGTTCGACCGGGGCCATTCGGAGCGAGCCGACCGGGTGGCGGTGCTGGGGGCGGGAGCCGCCCAGCGCCTCAACGTGACCCGGGTCGACCAGCAGCCGGTGGTCTTCGTGGGAGAGGACGCCTTCGTCGTGATAGGGATCCTGGAGGATCTCCGCCGCCAGCCCCAGCTGCTCAGCGGGGTGATCATCCCGGAGGGGACGGCCCGGGCACTGTACGAGTACGAGTCGGCCTCCACCGTCCAGATCGACGTGGAGGTGGGGGCCGCCTCCCTCATCGCCGAGCAGGCGGCGGTGGCCGTATCGCCCGACGAACCCGGTTTGGTGCAGGTGCAGAGCCCGCCCGAGCCGGCCGACCTGCGCCGGGATGTGGAAGGAGACGTCAACGCCCTGTTCCTGGTGCTGGGAGGCGTCGCTCTCCTGGTGGGCGCCATCGGCATCGCCAACGTGACACTCGTCTCCGTGCTGGAGCGGGTGGGTGAGATCGGCCTGCGCCGGGCCCTGGGGGCCGCCCGCCGCCACATCGCCGCCCAGTTCCTGGTGGAGTCGACCGCCATGGGCCTGGTGGGGGGGATAGCGGGGGCCAGTCTGGGGGTCCTGGTCGTGGTCGTGATCTCCGCCCTCCGCACCTGGACACCGGTGCTGGACCCGTGGGTGCCGCTGGCGGCTCCCCTGGTGGGGGCGGTGACGGGGCTGGTGGCGGGGCTGTATCCCGCCCTGCGCGCCGCCCGCCTGGAGCCCGTGGAGGCCCTGCGAGCAGGGTGAGGGTCGCGGTCGCGAGGGTTTGTCCGCCCGTTCTGCCCTTCCCTAATCTCAGACGAGCCATGTCCCTCGAACCCGAGCACCTCCGCTGATGGACGCCCTGGACGTCCTCATCGTCGTGGTGCAGGTCCTGATGGCGTTCGTCCTCCTGCTGGTGCTCACCATCATCAACGTCTGGGCGGAGCGCAAGGTCGTGGCCGACTTCCAGAACCGGCTGGGGCCGATGCGGGCGGGCCCGTTCGGGATTCTCCAGACCGTGGCCGATGGGCTGAAGCTGTTCTTCAAGGAGGGCATCAACCCCACCAACGCCGAGCGGCCCGTCTACCTCCTGGCCCCATTCATGGCCGTGCTGCCCGCCTTCCTCATCTTCCTCAACATCCCCTGGGGCAGGCCGTTCACGATCGGAGATCGCCAGATCGCCCTCCAGGGCGTCGACCTGAACGTGGGGCTGCTGTTCATCCTGGCGCTCTCCGCCATGGCCGTGTACGCCGTGGTGCTGGCCGGCTGGGCGTCGGGATCCAAGTACCCGCTTCTGGGCGGCATCCGGGGCACGGCCCAGGCCATCTCCTATGAGGCGTCCTTGGGCCTGGCGCTGGTGTCGGTGGTGATGTTCTCAGCCACCCAGGGAGAGGGAGGGACGCTGGCGCTGTCCGAGATCGTCGCCCGCCAGGCGGGCACCTGGTGGGGGCCGATACCCCGCTGGAACATCATCCCTCTGGTGGTGGCGTTCGTCATCTTCTTCATCTCCATCGTGGCCGAGACCAACCGGGCTCCTTTCGACCTGGTGGAGGCCGAGCAGGAGCTCACCGGAGGGTTCCACACCGAGTACTCGGGGATGCGCTTCGCCATGTTCTTCCTGGCCGAGTACATCAACATCTTCTCCATGTCCGCCCTGGGGACCACGCTCTTCCTGGGCGGCTGGAATGGCCCCACCTGGGACGGGGTGTTGCCCGGGTTCATCTCCGGGATCCTTCCCACCGTCTGGTTCCTGATCAAGACCTACGTCCTGGTGTTCATCTTCTTCTGGATCCGCGCCACCCTTCCCCGCCTTCGCTACGACCAGTTGATGCAGCTCGGCTGGAAGCGGCTGATCCCCGGTGCCCTGATGTGGTTGATTCTCTCCACCGTGGTCATAGGCTTCCGCCAGTTCGGCGCACCGTGGAGTTGACATGGGACTGATAGGCGACCTCTGGAAGGGAATGCGGGTGACGGGGCGCGAGCTGCTCCGCACCATGAGCGGCAAGGGCCTGCTCACGACCCAGTATCCCAAGGAGATGCGGCCCAAGCCCCAGAGGTACCACGGCCGCCATGTGCTCAACCGCTACCCGGACGGGATGGAGAAGTGCATCGGGTGCGAGCTCTGCGCCGGTGCCTGTCCCGCCCGATGCATCTACGTCCGGGGGGAGGACAACGACCCCGACGACCCCGTGTCGCCGGGTGAGCGTTTCGGGTTCGTCTATGAGATCAACATGCTGCGCTGCATCTTCTGCGGCTTGTGCGTGGAGGCCTGCCCCACCGAGGCGATCACCATGACCAAGCTCTTCGAGTTCTCCACCACCAACCGGGAGGACGCCATCTTCACCAAGGAGGAGCTGCTGATGCGTCCCGACGGCTCCGTCCCCCACATGTTCCCCGACGATCACCTGGCCGATCTCTCGGATCTGGACCACGCCGATGGGTGGGTGAGGGCCACCGCCCCCTCCGGCTACGCCGCCTACGAAGGAGTCCAGATGTGGCAGGGCACCCCCGGGCCGGGCGACTGGTCGCCCGAGCCCACCCAGGAAGAGCGGGACGCCTGAGATATGTCCGTGGAGGCGATCATCTTCGTGCTGATGGGGATCACCTCGGTGGCGGGGGCTGTGACGGTGGTGATGGCTCGCAACCCCATCTACTCGGGCCTGGGGCTGTTGGGCACCATGCTCTCGCTGGCGGTGATCTACGTCGCCCAGCTGGCCCATTTCCTGGCGGCCATCCAGATCATCGTCTACGCCGGAGCGGTCATGACCCTGTTCCTGTTCGTGATCATGCTGATCGGCGTGGACCGGTCCGAGGACCTCTCCGAGAACCTTCCCCGCCAGAGGGCCGTCGTCGGCGTCCTCACCGTGGTCACCCTGGGTCTGGCCGTCTACCTGGGCGCATCGGGGGGCTTCGACTGGGTGCCCGCTGCCACCGGGGAGCCGTCCGCGGCCGCCACCAACGGCACCGTCCAGGCGGTGGGCGAGTCCCTCTTCTCCACATGGGTGCTGGCCTTCGAGGTGACCGCCCTGCTGCTCACCATCGCCGCCGCCGGCGCCATCGCCCTGGCGTACTACCGACGTCCCGGAAGCCCAGAGCAATGAGACTCGGCCACACCTGTGCCCGTCCCGCCGTGGACCGACTGGTTCACCCGACCCTGCGGGTCGCCCCCTACCCCGCTACGCGGGGGCCCCTTCCCCCACTTCGTGGGGGACAACGACTTCCGACACCCGACCTCCAACCATGACCGACTGGTACATGATCCTCGCGGCCGTGCTGTTCGCCATCGGGGCGTTCGGCATCCTCCTCCGGCGCAACGCCCTGGTGATGTTCATGTGCGTGGAGCTGATGCTCAACGCCGTCAACCTCACCCTCATCTCGGCCGGCCGCGCCCTGGAGGACCTGGACGGCCAGCTCGCCACCTTCTTCGTCCTGGTGGTGGCGGCCGCCGAGGTGGTGATCGGCCTGGCGATCATCGTCTCCATCTTCCGCCAGCGCCCCACCGCCTCGGTGGATGACCTCTCGGAGCTGAGGGGATGACCGAGCTCCTGTGGCTGGTGATCGCCTTGCCCCTGGCGGGCGCGGCCGCCCTCCACTTCCTGGGCCGCTACCTGGGCGAGCCCCTGTCGGGCTGGCTGGCGACGGCGGCCATCGGCGGCTCGTTCGTCGTGGCGGCGGGCGCAGCGGTCCCGTTCCTGCAGGGAGGCGCCCGGGCCGAGCACGTGATGATATGGGAGTGGATGCCGGCGGTGGGGGCGTCCTTCGAGCTGCAGTGGGACCCTCTCTCCGCTCTGATGGCGCTGGTGGTGACCGGCGTGGGGGCTCTCATCCACGTCTTCGCCATCGGCTACATGCACGGCGACGATCGCTATCACCGGTTCTTCACCTACCTCAACCTGTTCGCCGCCTCGATGCTGACCCTGGTCCTGGCAGGCAACTTCGCCATGCTGTTCGTGGGATGGGAGCTGGTGGGGATCTGCTCCTATCTCCTCATCGGGTTCTGGTTCACCCGCCCGGCGGCTGCGGCCGCCGCCAAGAAGGCCTTCGTGGTCAACCGGATCGGTGACCTGGGGTTCCTCATCGGCCTGATGGTGGTGTTCGCCACGTTCAGCACCCTGTCGTACTCGGGGGTGCTCGAGAGGGCCGGCGCGGAGCTCACCTCGGGAGCGGCCACCGCCATCGGCCTCCTCCTTCTGGTGGGCGCCATCGGGAAGTCGGCCCAGGTGCCCCTCTACGTCTGGCTTCCCGACGCCATGGAGGGCCCTACCCCCGTCTCCGCTCTCATCCACGCCGCCACCATGGTCACCGCCGGCGTCTACGTGGTCGCCCGCTCTGCCCCCATCTACGCCGAGTCGGCCGTCGCCTCCGGGACCGTGGCCGTCATCGGGGCCGTCACGGCCATCTGGGCGGCGTCCATCGCCATCGCCCAGCGTGACATCAAGAAGGTCCTGGCCTATTCCACCGTGTCCCAGCTCGGGTACATGTTCATGGGGGTGGGCGCCACCGCCTATGTGGCCGGGGTCTTTCACCTCATGACGCACGCCTTCTTCAAGGCCCTGCTGTTCCTCGGGGCGGGTTCGGTCATCCACGCCATGTCCGATGAGCAGGACATGGACAAGATGGGAGGCCTGTGGCGGAAGATGCCCGTCACGGCCGCCACGATGGGCATCGCCACCCTGGCCATAGCCGGCATCCCTCCCCTGGCCGGGTTCTGGTCCAAGGACGAGATCCTGGGGTCGCTCTTCGAGAGGGGTGGGCTGTACGCCGCCCTGTGGCTGGTGGGGCTGGTGACCGCCCTCATGACCGCCTTCTACATGGCCCGCCAGTGGGTGCTGGTCTTCGGGGGGAGGCCGCGGTGGGAGGAGGGCGTGGAACCGCACGAGTCGCCCCGGGTGATGACCATCCCCCTCCTGGTGCTGGCGGCGCTCACCGTGGTGGGAGGCCTGGTCAACACACCGTTCCGCTTCACGTTGGAGCACTTCCTGGAGCCGGCCTTCGAAGGGGTCGATCTCCAGCACGCCCCGGAGGGATGGGGCATGTTCCTCCTCCTGGCCGGGCTCGGCACCCTGGCGGGAGTGGCGGGGATCGCGGCGGGATGGCTGGCATACAACCGTCCCCCTCAGGCCTGGCGCCGCTTCCAGGAGGGATTCGGAAGGCTGTGGGCCGCCTGGGAGAACGCCTACTGGGTGGACGACCTGTACGGGAGGGTGGTCGTGCTGCCCGGCCGCAAGGGCTCGGAGTTCGCCGCCTTCGAGGTGGACGCCCGGGTGGTGGACGGCGCCGTCAACGGTGTGGGAGTCGTGTTCCGGCGCCTGGGCGACCTGCTCCGCCGCTCCCAGACGGGCTACGTCCGCAACTACGGGGCGGGCTTCGTCGCCGGCCTCCTGGTGCTCGCCATCTGGCTGATCGCGAGGGGCTTGTGATGGCTCGCTCCGCTCGCCGTTGTGGGTTCTGGGTTGAGGGTTGTGGGTACCGACCCTCGTGGCACACGACGTCTCTGTTCACGGTGTCACCGTTTGGCCAGACGCGCAGGGCTGGCTTCGTGATCACCTCAGAACGGGGTGGCGGTGGGGTCTGCTGCCTTACCCAATACTCACCACTCACCAATCATCACCGGCGGAGCCTGCCATGCTGACCTGGCTCGTCCTGCTTCCCGCCCTGGCTGCAGTGGCGGTGATGCTGGTGCCGAGACGCCGGTCGGAGGTGATACTCCCGCTGGGGACGGCCCTGTCGGTCCTTCCCCTCATGCTGGCGGGCTACCTGTTCGTCGTGTTCGAGCCGGTAGCCGGCTACCAGTTCGTGGAGCAGGCCAGCTGGTACGAGCCGTGGGGCGTCTCCTGGTACCTGGGCGTGGACGGGATCTCGTTGCCGTTGGTGGTCCTGACCGCTGTCCTGGTTCCCGTCTCCCTGGCGGCTTCCGGATCCATCACCCAGCGGCGCAAGGAGTTCGTGGTCTACATCCTCCTGCTGGAGGCGGGCATGCTGGGGGTGTTCCTGGCGCTGGATCTGTTCTTCTTCTTCGTCTTCTTCGAGGTCGTCCTGATACCGATGTACTTCATCATCGGGATCTGGGGTTCGGAGCAGCGCAAGTACGCCGCCATGAAGTTCTTCCTCTACACCGCGTTCGGATCCGCCCTCCTGCTGGCCGCCGTCATCTCCCTGTCGGTGGCCCACGCCGCTCAGTTCGGGTCGCCCAGCTTCGCCCTGGACGACCTGATGAGCCTGGATCTGGGCCCGGTGGCGGCCGGGTTCCTCTTCGCCGGGCTGGCGCTGGCCTTCGCCATCAAGGTGCCGGTGTTTCCCCTCCACACCTGGCTGCCCGACGCCCATGTCCAGGCTCCCACCGCCGGTTCGGTCCTGCTGGCTGGCGTCCTGTTGAAGCTGGGCACCTACGGGATGATGCGCTTCAACCTGTCTCTCTTCCCCCAGGTGGCGGTGGACTGGGTCCACGTCCTGGCGGTGCTGGCCGTGATCGGGATCATCTACGGGGCGGTGGTGGCCATCGTCCAGCCGGACCTGAAGAAGCTGGTGGCCTACACGTCGGTCTCCCACCTCGGGTTCATAGTGCTGGGGACGTTCGCCCTCACCTCCGGGGGCCTGCAGGGAGCCGTCATCCAGAACGTCAACCACGGCATCACCACCGGCGCCCTCTTCCTTCTGGTGGGAATGATCTACGACCGCCGTCACACCAAGGCCATCGCCGACTTCGGGGGGCTGCAGAAGGTGATGCCGATATACGCCGGCTTCTTCCTCTTCATGGCGTTCGCCTCCATCGGGCTGCCCGGGCTCAACGGATTCGTGGGGGAGTTCCTGGTGCTGGTGGGCAGCTACCCCAGCCTGCCCGTCTATGCCATCGTGGCCGCCGCCGGGGTGGTCCTGGCCGCCGTCTACCTTCTGTGGGCCTACGAGCGGGTGTTCACCGGGGTGCCGGACAAGGAGGAGAACCGGGTGCTCTCCGACCTCAGTCCCCGGGAGGTGGGCGTGCTCCTCCCCCTGGCCATCCTCGTCCTGGTGATCGGGCTCTACCCCAAGGTCCTGCTGGACAAGATCGAGCCTTCCACCGAGGCGATCCTCGACCGGATCGAGGCCACCACCGACTACCGGGTGCCGGAGCCGGGCAGGGTGGGCGACGTGATCGTGGCCGGGGGTGACGGGTGATCCCGCTTCTCGCCCAGACGGAGATTCCCGCTCCCACCATCTCCTGGCTGGGGATCGCCCCCGAGCTCACGCTGGCAGTGGGAGCGGCGCTGGTCCTGCTGATCGAGGTCCAGTGGAAGCCGAGCCGCCGCCTCCTGGCCTGGACGGCGGGAGCGGCCCTGTTGGCGGCGGCCGCCTTCTCGGTGGCCCTCCACGTTCTCATCGAGGGAGGCGAGGGGATCGACACGTTCCTGCCCTTCGCCGGCATGATCGCCCTGGACCTCTTCGGCGTGTTCGCCCGCTACGTGCTCCTGGTGGCGGCGGGCCTGGGCCTCCTGGCGGCCCGGCGGATGATCGACGAGATGGGCACCCGCTCGGCGGAGATGGTCGCCCTCATGCTCCTGTCCACCGCCGGGTTCTCTCTCATGGCGGTCTCCGCCAACCTGGTGATGACGTTCCTCGGCCTGGAGGTGGGGTCCATATCCCTCTACGTCCTGGCCGGGTTCGCTCGCGAGAGGATGGACTCCGACGAGGCGGCCATCAAGTACTTCCTGCTCGGTTCCTTCGCCTCGGCCATCTTCATCTACGGGGTCGCCCTGGTGTTCGCCGGCACCGGCAGCTTCGAGCTGGAAGGCGTCCGCCGGCACCTGGCGGACATGGTCGTGCTCCAGCCCGGGGTGATCCTGGTGGGCCTGGCGCTGGTGATCGTGGGCCTGTCCTTCAAGGTGACGGCCGCTCCCTTCCACAGCTGGGCTCCGGACGTCTACCAGGGGGCCCCGGCCGGGGTGGTGGGATTCATGGCAGCCGTTGCCAAGATCGGCGGATTCGCCGCCCTGGTCCGGATCCTGGTCTCCGCCTTCGGGGAGATGGCAGACGACTGGGCGCCGGTGGTGGCGGGGGTGTCGGCCCTGTCCATGGTCCTGGGCTCCGTCCTGGCCATCGTCCAGGACGACGTGCGCCGGCTCCTCGCCTACTCGGGGGTGGCGCATGCCGGGTTCATCCTCACCGGAGTCCTCTCCGGCGGCGAGGGGACGGCCGACGTCTGGTTCTACCTGGCGGTCTACGCCGTGCAGCTGGTGGCGGCGTTCGCGGTGGTCTCGGCGGTGAGCGGATCGTCGGGGACCCGCTCCCAGCTGGCCGACTACGCCGGGCTCTCCCAGCGCCAGCCCTACCTGGCCGCCACGTTCACGGTGGTCCTGTTGGGCATGGGGGGGATCCCCCTCACCGCCGGCTTCGTCGCCAAGTTCGGCGTCTTCGCGGACGCGTGGGCGGCGGGCTTCGGGTGGGTGGTGATCGTGGGGGTGCTGGCGTCGGTGGTCGCGTTCTTCCTGTATCTGCGGGTGGTCGTGACCATGTACATGGACGAGCCGGGGGAGGCGGCACTCACCTCGCCCGCGGGCGTCCGCTGGGTCATGGGCCTGGCCGTGATCGTCACCCTCGTGCTCGGGGTGTATCCCGCGCCCCTGCTCGACCTGGCCGCAAATGCGCTCCCCCTCTAGTCGGAAGTCGGAAGTCGGAAGTCGGAAGCCATCCTCACGGAGACCGCATAGCCGGCTCGTGGGCCAAACCGGGGCGCTTGCTCTGCTACTTCTGCTCCTCTCCATCCCGGCAGTGGCAGTGGCAGCGGAGAGGTCGGTGTCCGACGTGGTGCTGGTGGACGATGGGGCGGTCATCGCCGACGACCTGTATGCCGCCGGCAACCGGATAGTGATTGACGGCCGGGTGGACGGGGACCTGGTGGTGGCCGCCTACGAGGAGGTGGTCATCTCCGGGACGGTCACGGGAGACGTGATGGGGTTGGCCGGTGCGGTGACCGTCACCGGCACGGTGGGCGAATCGATCAGGGTGGTCTCTCCCCGGGTGGATGTCTCCGGGCGGGTGGGGTCCGACCTGATGCTTCTGGCGTGGGACGCCGATCTGGCACCCGAGGAGGCGGCAGGGGCGACGGTGTGGGCGTGGGCGACCCGCCTGGCGGGATCGCTGCAGGGCGACCTGGAGGGCCAGATGCGACGGCTGACGCTGGGCGGGACGGTGGGAGGGAACGTGGATGTGACCGTCGCCCACCTTCGGGTGGCACCGGGCGCGGCGGTGGGCCAGGACCTGG
The DNA here is from genome assembly GCA_046538055.1 of Actinomycetota bacterium. GTDB lineage: Bacteria > Actinomycetota > Acidimicrobiia > Spongiisociales > ZC4RG35 > ZC4RG17. The sequence continues at coordinate 940 of JBKHJQ010000010.1, read as the reverse complement.
GATACCGGTCTTCCCGGGAGGCAAGGGGGATCGAGGAGGCCGAGGTGGGAGGCGCCGTCGTGCACCGCCTCCCCCTGGCGCCCAACATCCGGGTGCGGGCCCTCCTGCTGATGGCGGATGTGGTGCTGGGGTTGATGGCGGCCGTGATCGGGCTGCTGGTGATGTGGGCTCTGCCCGCTCGCGCGGAGCGGGCGGCGGGGGGCATCCGGGCTTCCTGGTGGAAGGCCTGGTTGCGGGGCCTGGCGGTGATGGCCGTTCCTCCCGCGGTGGCAGCGGCGGCCTTCCTCTTCCTGTGGCTGGCTCCCACCGAGGCGGCGCTACCCCTGCTGGGCGTGCTGGCGCCGGTCTTCCTGGCCGTGCTGGGCGTGGTGATCGCCCTGTCCTTCCTGGCGCCCTCGGCGGCCTTCCCCTGGCTGGGGAGATGGGGGAACCCTGCCCGGGGCCCGATCCGGTCCTTCCTCTACGGCGCGGCCCTCGCCACCGTCATCGCCCTCGTCCCCTGGCTGGGGTGGGCCATCGTCGGGTTCGTCATCCCCGTCGGGATCGGAGGCTGGGTCTCTCCCGGACCTGCCGGCCGGACTCCGGCCTAGGGCACCGCCTCCACCGCCCGGTCCAGGTTCTGGGTGAGGATGTCCTTTCTCACCAGGCCCGTGGCCCGATAGCGCTGATGGACGGCGCGGGAGCGCTCGTCGTCGGCGGAAGTGAGGATCAGGAATGTGGGGGTGCCCCGCACGTTGAACTTCTGGAAGGCGTCCGGCGCCTCGGCGGCGTTGGCCTTGACCACCACCGCCCGCTCCTCGTACTCCTCGGCCAACTCGTTGACGATCCCGTCCATCGTCCGGCAAGACTGGCAGTTCTGCTGCCAGAAGTCCACGAAGACGGGCCGGCCGCTCGCCACCAGGTCCATGAGCTGGTCGAGGGATTCCAGCCTCACCCTGTC
>JBKHJQ010000261.1:0-4419 GCA_046538055.1 Actinomycetota bacterium | reverse complement strand
AGCTTGCCCGGAACCGGGGACTGCTGGACGGCGGAGCGGAGGTCGGGGAAGCACGCGGTCGCTTCTCACAGGAGGTCTCGACCTACCGCAAGCGGATCTCCCACGAGACATAGAGCCCGAGGGTCCAGAGATCAGGGATCGGTTTCGTCGGCCCGCTCCCGGATCCGCCTCTTGGCGCGGGCGATCATCTCCTCTGAGCTGAGGTAGCGGCTCTCCCCCTGTCCCGGCGTCGGCATCCCCTCCACATTGTCCGCCAGGTCGGAGACCGCCTCGGACAGCCGCTGTTTCAGGGTCCGAGCCTCGTCGGACTCCGGATCCGTCGTCAGCCCTCGCGGACCGCTGCGGACCTCCCGGGCGGAGCGCTCCGGGGGGGACCGTCTGGGAGTCGAGGGGGGCCGGGGCTCGGGATGGGGCGGCGGCTGGGAGAGCTCCGTCTCCCGGGTGGCTCGACCGGCCCGGGACAGGACGACCCCCACCATCGCACCCACCACGATCACCGCCCCTACGGCGGCGACGACCAGCCCCAGACCGATGCCTTCGCGGCCACCCACCAGGAGCATCGCCCCCACGGCACCGACTACGAAGAGGAACACGACGGGAAGGCAGCCACATCCGATGCGTCGTGGTTTCGCTGCCACCGCCTCATCCTATACCCGTCCTCACCCCCGGGTGATGACACGATGCAGCCGCCAACCGGCCACCACGAGGAGCACGGCGGCATAGGCGGCCAGCACCGCCACCTCGCCCAGCACGTCCACCCACGTCCCTCCCCGGTAGACGAGATCGGCGAAGCCGTCCACGGCCCAGGCGTGCGGAGTGAGGTGGGCGATGCGGCTCATCGTCGGCGAGAACAGCTCCAGGGGGAGCATCGCTCCTCCCAGGGCGGCCAGACCCAGGCCGGCCATGACAGAGATCCCGCCCGCCTGCTGGTCGTTGTGGAACACCGAGCCGATGAGCATGGCGGCGCCCGCCCCCGTGGCGGCCAACACCATGAGCAGCGGCACCCACCCGCGGGGGTCCCCCCAGTCCACCCCGAAGGCGACCAGTGTCACCACGACGATGTAGAGCCCCTGGAAGGCACCCACCAGAAAGCGGGCCACACCCTCGCCCACCACGATCTCTCCGCCCGAGGTGGGAGTGGAGAGCATGCGGCTTGTGACACCCAGCTGGCGGCTCTGGATCAGAGCAGCCGAGCCGGTGAGGGCGGTGAGGAAGACGAAGAGCACCACCTGCTGGGCCGCCCCCACCGAGAACTGCCCCGTGTCCGCACCGAAGACGGACTCTCCGATCGTCTCGGTGGACACCTCCACCCCGGGAGCGGTCACCTCCCCCACGATGCCCACGGCCTCGGCGAAGCTCATGTCCGTCTGGGCGGAGACGGTTCGGGCCACTCGCTGATCGGCGGTGGCCTCCGCCACGGCTGCCGCCAGGACGGGTTGAAGGGAGCCGGGACTGTCGGCACGGGCCACGAAACCGATCTGGGCGTCACCACCGCCCCCGACGACCTGGTCCAGGTCCGGCGGGATCACCACCCCCGCTCCGGCATTGCCCCGTTCGACGTCCTCGGTGACCTCGGCCGGCGTCTCTGCCTCGTCGATGGTGAGGTCCCGGCCGGCGAGCCGCTCGACGATGTCCTCGGCGATCGGACCTCCGTCGTGGCTGACGGCGACCCTCGGCCCACCCCCCTCCCCGAACTGTGACCCCACCAGGAGGATGATGGCGAGGGGGAGGATGAACACGAAGAAGATGTTGGATCGGTCCCGAAGGAGGCGGCGCAGCCCCGTCCAGCCGATGGCGAGGACTCTCATCGAAACCTCCTCGCCAGCAGGACCGACGCCAGCGCACCGCCCGCGGCCGCGAACACCAGGAGGGCCGCCACAGACGGCATGACGGCTCCCAGTGAGCCGTCTCCCTGCAGATCCCCTATTCCCTGCAGGAACCAGGAGTGAGGGGTGGCCCGCGACATCAGCTCCAGGAGCCTGTTGTTGGAGCCCACCGGGAAGAACGTCCCTCCCAGCATCCCCATGCCCACGGCGATGACCGCCACCAGGTTGCCCGCCCCCTCGGGAGTGCGGGCCAGGGCAGCCACTATCCCCAGGATCGAGGTGGCCGACAGGGTCACGGCCACGATCAGGACGCCCAACCCCGCCGGGCTCCCCCAGTCGGCACCCATCAGGAGCGAGCTCGCCACCGCCAGGACGGCCAGGGCGACCACACCGAGGAGGAAGCTGGTCAGTCCCTTTCCGACCACGATCGACCAGCGGGGGATGGGAGCCGCCTGCAGCCGGGTGAGGGTTCCTTCCCGTTCCTCGTCGATGAGGCCGGTGACCCCGAACTGAACGAGGAAGAACAGGAAGAACACCGCCATGCCCGCCGAGTAGAAGGTAGGCGGATCGATCACCCGGTCGGCGGCCGCCACCGGACCGATCGTCACCAGCGGACCGGCCGTGGCAGCCGCCTCGGCCACTTCCGCGATGCGCCCGCCGTCGACGGCCTCTCCCGACGCCAGGACGGCCTGGACCGCCCTCTGGGCGTCCTCGATCCCCGTTGCGAACCCTTCTGCGATGCCGCGGGCGACGGACGCCGCGGTGGGAGCGTCCACGGCGGCCACGACCTCCAGCTCCACCTCCTCCCCTGCCAGTGCGGCGGCACTGAAGCCCTCCGGGACGACGATTCCCGCCGGGAAGTCGCCCCCTTCCACCCCGGCCCGCACCCCGGCTCGGTCCTCCACGACGGCGGTGGCCACGGTGCCTTGGGCGTCGAGGGAGGCGAGCGCCTCCCCCAGGCCTTGGGATACCTCTCCTCCGTCCTCATCGGCGAACCCGATGGTCGTGATGGTCCCGCCCCCGAAGGCGCCGCCGAAGACGGCGTTGAATATGAAGGCGAGGACGAAGGGGATGACCATCCCCACCAGGAGCGCCGACCTGTCGCGGAGCCGGAGCAGCAGGTCCTTCGCGGTGATGCGCCAGGCGGCCCGCATCAGTCCCGCAGCGCCTTCCCCGTGAGGTGGAGGAACACGGCCTCCAGATCGGGCTCCTGGATGTCCACACCGGTGAGCGACATGCCCGCCGACCCGGCCGCCGCCATCAGCCCGGGAAGCACCGAGGATGCCTCACCCACCAGGACCGCCAGGGCATGATCGGACACGCCCACCTCCACTACCCCTTCCACCGATGAGACGGCCCGGGCGGCCTCCTCCACGTTGTCCTTGCCGCGTAGCTCCACCCGATCGAGCTGACCCACCTGAGCGACGAGCTGTCGACGGGTGCCTTCCGCCACCAGCCGGCCCTCGTCGATGATCCCCACCCGGTCACAGAGCCGTTCCGCCTCCTCCATGTAGTGGGTGGTGTACAGCACCGACATGCCCTCGGTGGCCAGGCTCTCCACCGACTCGAGGATCGAGTTGCGGGACTGGGGATCGACACCGACGGTGGGCTCGTCCAGGATCAGGAGCTGAGGACGGTGGAGGAGACCGATGGCGATGTTGAGGCGGCGCTTCATCCCCCCCGAGTACTCCGACGCCTTGTCTCCCCGGCGCTCGCTCAGGCCCACCAGGTCCAGGACATCATCGGTGCGCGACTCCAGCTCGCGCCCTCCCAGACCGTAGAGCCGGCCGAAGAAGCGAAGGTTCTCCTCCCCCGTCAGGTCGGGGTATATAGCCAGCTCCTGAGGCACCAGCCCCACCAGAGCCCGCGCCTCCCTGGCTCCCGCCGACATGGGGCGGCCCATGACCTCCACCGATCCCCGCTCGGGTCGGAGGAGCCCCGTCACCATGGAGATGGTGGTTGTCTTGCCGGCCCCGTTCGGGCCCAGCAGCCCGTAGGTCTCACCTTCGTTCACCGAGAAGGTCACACCGTCCACCGCCACCAGGTCATCGAAACGCTTGACCAGGTCCTTCACGCTCAGCACGTCGCTCATGGCCTGTCCACCTTGTTGATGATCTGGCGTAGCGCCGCCAGATGATCATCCAATGCTCTCCGGCCTTCCCGCGTCGCCACCACCCACGTCCTGGGACGCTTGCCTTCCATGCTCCGGGTGAGCGTGACGTAGCCCGCTTCCTCCAGAACCGAGAGATGGCGGCTCAGGTTGCCGTCCGTGACACCCAGCACCTCCCGCAGATGCGTGAAGTCTGCTCTCTCCGCCTCCGCCAGGACGGCGAGCACCCCCAGGCGCACCCGCTGATGCACCAGGTCGTCGAGCTGGCGGCTGGGATGGGTCACGGCTTCATCCGCCGGGCGAGGAGCGCCATGGCCGCCGCGAACAGCACACCCATGCCCCGGTACACGATCTCCGGATCGGTCACGGTCACTCCGGCCAGGAGGGCCACGAGGGAAAGGCTCACCAGCAGGGCCGCTGCCTCCCGGTGGTACTCGAGAATGGCGAACCCGGCGAATCCCAGTCCCAGGACGCTCCATACCC
>JBKHJQ010000009.1:0-17676 GCA_046538055.1 Actinomycetota bacterium | reverse complement strand
CGCCGTAGAATCCATGGCAATGCCTGGTGTTTTCGAGGATGTAGCGGGCATCGTTGCGGTGGATCCACCGGAACATATCGTTGACGTCTCCACAGGCGATCGGGTCGGGCTCACCCAGGTGGTGGGCCACGATCCGGAGTGCCTGGTCGTGGGCGTCCAGCAAGTCGGCCGGTCCCGCCCCTCCTCCGGGTATCCGCTGGGTCAGCTCATAGGGGGGTGCAGCGGCGGCAATGCCCCGAAGGAGGGGAGGGGGGTCTTCTCATCGAGACATCATCGGCGGATGTTCACAGATCCTGATGGGGTGGCGGTCAGGTGATCTCACCAGGAGAGAAGACCCACACCTCTTCCTCTCCCAGCTCGTCCTGGAGGGAGCGCACCTGGCGGCCCACCAAAGAGTCATCTCCGTCCCAGACCACCACCGCCTCGTCGGCATGACGGGCCAGCCAGGCGTCCCGGCGCCGGAAGGCGGCCGACACCTTGGCGGTGGTGTCGGGTTGCACATTCTGGAGGGTGACGGTCTCCTCGGCCCCCTCCAGGAGCCGGCGGTATTGGCGCTTGGTGGCATCAGGCCAGCGGTCCTCCAGGCGGGGGAACGCCAGGACCGCCACATACGGCACGCCGGCATCCCGGGCGGCTTCCGCCCCCAGCGTCTCCGCCCCCAGTCCGAGTCCCGTCAGCACCTTCAGGTCCGGGTGCAGCTTCCGCTTGGCCACCAGGATGTCGATCAGGTGATCCCGAACTCCCCGGGCCGTCTCGTTCTCCTCGTAGCCGCCCAGCTCGGTGGGACGGTGACCGGTCACCACCAGGAGGTGTCCGGCCGGTCCGTCCCCGGCCTTCTGGCGTTTCCGCCCGGCGACGTCGGGCGGTCCCACATCGGTGGGGGTCTCCTCGCCACGCCTCCCCTCCTGACTGTCGGCAGCTTCCACCGCCAGGCGATCGGCCAGGTCGTTCCAGCGGTCGCCCGAATGCCCCTTCACCCAGCGGAACACGACGTCGCGGGAGCGGACCTGGTCCACCAGCGGCTCCCACAGGTCCCGGTTGGCGACCGGGCTCTTCTGGGAGTTGACCCATCCCCGGGCGATCCAGCCCTCCCACCAGCGGTCCCGGAAGCAGTTCACCACATAGCTGGAGTCCGAGATCACCTCCAGGGGCCCCTCCAGGCTCTCCAGCGCATCCAGGACGGCATTGAGCTCCATACGCTGATTGGTCGTCCTGGCGGCGGCACCGGAGGCGTAGGGCCCGTCGGGCACTATCCACGCCCAACCTCCCGGACCGGGATTCCCCCGGCAGGCGCCGTCCGTATACACGGTGATTCGATCGGACACGGGGGGATGATGGCAGGTCGGGGACGTGGGCAGGTCAGCCGTCGGCGCGCCTCCTCTGGCGGTGGGCGGCAACGTTCTCCCGCACCCGGCACTTGTCGGAGCAGTGCACCCGGGAGCGGTTGCGAGAGGTATCCACGTACACGTCCCGACAGGTGTCGGCCTGGCAGATACCCAGGCGCTGGAACCCGTGGTCGGCTATCACCGTCGCCAGGCCCATGGCGGTGACGACTCCCAGCCAATCTGCCAGCGAGCCGTCTCCTGCCTCGAAGTGGAGGTGGGGGGCCTCGCCGTGGGTGGACAGAGAGGGGACCGCTCCGTGATCCGTCAGGATCCCATTTATCGCCCTCGCGGCGGCCGGCGCGTCGGGAGCATCGAACACTTCCCTCAGCCGGGCACGAAGCTGTCGTACCCGGGGGAGGTCCTCTTCGGTCGGGGGAGGGAAGTCGCTCCGCCAGAGCCGGGTGTGCTCGTCCAGGAGCCGGGAGAGGTCGTCGGCGGTCTCCAGCTCCTCGGAGCCCGACGTCCAGCCGAAGCTGTTTGTCAGGGCTACCGCCAGGCTGACCGGCTCATCCGTGTAATGCGCGAATTCCATTTGACCGATTACCGTGGGCTGGCTACCGTAACCACTATAGCTCAATATGACGCTTACGGGAGGAGGACCCGTGCTGGCCGTGTACTGCGACGAACTCAACAAGCGGGTGCTGATGAACCTGGACTCCCTCACCGCGATGACCGGGGACAACGGGCGCCTGAGCGTGAGCTACAACTGTGTGTGCGGGCGGAGGGGCCGGTTGCTCACAGGACGGGACCGCATCGGGGGAGGAGTGAGCGGCCACATAGTGGAATGACGTGGAGGCCGGGCCCGGGGTAGTGTCGGGAAATGGCCAAGGTACACGGAGGAACTCTCATCGCCCGGGCCCTCCGCCAGGAGGGGGTAGACACGATATTCACCCTCACCGGAGGCCACATCGTCCCCATCCTGGACGGCTGCGTCCAGGCCGGCATCCGGGTGGTGGACGTCCGCCACGAGCAGGCCGCAGCCCACGCCGCCGAGGCTTACGGGCGGCTCACCGGCCGGCTGGGGGTAGCGGCGGTGACGGCCGGCCCGGGGGTGACTGACACGGTGACCGGTGTTGCCACCGCCTACTACTCCCACACCCCCATGCTGGTGCTGGGCGGTCGACACCTCACCCGCCAGGAGCTGATGGGCGGGCTCCAGGAGATGGACCATCCCCGCCTCTTCCGGTCGGTCACATCCTGGGCGGCCACGGCATGGCAACTCGACCGGCTGGGGGACTACGTGGCGACCGCGGCCCGCAAGGCCTTCGCCGGGAGGGGAGGACCGGTCTTCCTGGACGTGCCCATGGACGTCCAGTTCGACATGGTGGAAGAGGGGTCCGTCGACTTCCCCACCCACTACCGTCCCGCCGCACCGGCCGGGGCGGACCCCGCCGCCCTGGAGCAGATCGTGGAGATCCTGGCGGGGGCGGAACGGCCCATGATCTTCGCCGGTGTGGGTTTCCGGGTGGAGGAGGACGACAACACCCTCCCGGCTCTGGCGGAGGCGCTGGGAGCACCCACCTACCTGAACAGCCGGGCACGTGGTTCCCTGCCGCACGGTCACCCGCTCCTGGGGAACCACTCCCGCTCGAACGCGATGGCGGAAGCCGACGTGGTGCTGGCACTGGGCGTCGATTGGGACTTCCGCACCGGATACGGGCAGAAGGTGAGCCCGGAGGCGACCGTGGTCCAGATCGACGCCGATCCCACCAAGATCGGCTGGAACCGTCCCGCCCACCTGGGGGTGGTGGCGGATCCCGCCCGGGTGGCGGCCCAGCTCGCCTCCCGGCCGGAGGAGTTCGCCCGGAATGAGACCGGTTCGTGGGCGGAAGGTGTGCTGGAGGCGGACCGGGCCCGGCAGGCCGAGCTGGAGGAACAGGCTTCCAGCGACGCCACCCCCATCGATCCCCAGCGCTTCGCCCGGGACGTGGCCAGCTTCTTCGGGTCCGACTCCATCGTGGCCATGGACGGGGGTGACATCGTCTCCACCACCGCCCGCTGGCTCCAGGTCTCCCATCCCGGCCATGTCCTGGATCCCGGGCCGTTCGGCACTCTGGGGACAGGGGTGCCGTTCGCTCTCGCTGCCAAGATCCTCTACCCGGGCAGGCGCGTGGGAATCGTCCTCGGGGACGGCGCATTCGGCTTCAACGGGTTCGAATACGACACCCTGGTCAGGTTGGGGATCCCGGTGGTGGGAGTCGTGGGCAACGACGGGGTATGGAACAACATCAAGACGTTTCATCGTTTCTCGTTCCCCGACCGTCTGGTGGCGACGGACCTGGGGCGACGCCCCTACCACCGGGTGGTATCGGGGCTGGGCGGCCATGGCGAGGAGGTGGAGGATCCTCGAGACCTCTCGCCGGCCCTCAAACGAGCCGATGCGTCGGGGCTGCCGGCCCTGGTGAACGTGCACCTGGCCGAGACGGTGCGGATGTCCTCGAATTACAGTCAATGAGGCCGTGGCGACCCGTTATCACCTGATCACGAGGATGCGGCTGGGTGTCGACCGCGGCCGGACCTGGGAGACGTTCATCCAGGTCAGGGAATGGCCCTCGTGGTGGCGATGGCTGGATCGCGTGGACGTGCTCCGTGAGGGTGATGCCCGGGGAGTCGGCGCGGTGTTCCGGCAGCGTGTCACCAGCCCGCTGCGCTACGGCTTCACCTGGCAGACCGAGATCGTCCGCGTCGTGGACGAGGCACTGGTGGAGCTGGGCTCCAGCGGAGCACTGGAAGGGACCGGCCGTTTCGTACTCACCGATCTGGAGGGAGGGGAGACGGAGGTCGTCTTCACCTGGCTGGTGGAGACCACCAAGTTGTGGATGAACGTGACGGCTCCACTGGCACGGCCCCTCTTCACGTGGAGCCACGATCGCCTCATGACCGACTTCGGCCGGGGCCTGGCCGGGGCGGCCGGCGGTCGCCTCCTCTCGGTGTCACATTCGGCTCTCCGTCCCCGTGACCAAGGGTTCTTCCGGATGCCCGAGTTCGAGGGCTGAAGCAGGTCGGGACCCAGGTCCCATACCGGGTGGCTCGAGATCGACTAGATTCACCTCTCGTGGGCGGGCTTTCTCTCGAGGCTGTCACGTTGGGCATGACGGCGGGAATAGCGGCCACGATGCTCGTGACCCTGCTGGGGCGGATGCGGCTCGTGGCCCGCGGCGCCCTTCCCGATCACGATCTCGCCCTCTACCAGGTGGCGATGCTGGCGGGCGGGGCGGGGCGAGTATCCGATACCGTCCTCTCCTTCCTCACGTGGTCTGGGATGCTGGAGGCCAGGGACATATCCGACCGGCTCGTCCGGGTGGTGGGAGTCAACTCCGTCTCGGATCTGCACCCTGTCGAGCTGGCCGTTCTGGGGGCGGTGGACCCGGCCGGGGTCCGGCCGGAAGCGGCGATGGGGGCCGGGAGGCTGGCGGCGCTCCATCACGTGGGCGGACTGGAGGGCCTGGTGGTGGATCCGGGGGCGCGGCGGGCAGTGGACGCCATGGTGATCTTCGGCTGCGGGGCAGTGGCGGGAAGCGGTGTCTGGTGGTTGGCGGCCCGGGAAGGGCCCATGGCGGGATTCGTTCCGCTCCTGGCTCTTGTCGCTCTGCTGTACGCCGGGTGGTGGTTCTTCTTCGGCCGCCCCTACCGGACTCGCAACGGGGAGAAGATCCTGGAGGATTTGCGAGTCCGCTTCGATGACGACCTCCAGATCGCCGCGGTGGGTGTCACCAGCCTTCCCCTGGAGAGGGCGATGCACATCATCGCCCTCTACGGGCGCGATGCCCTCACCGGGGGACTGTCCGGCTTGCGCAAGGTCATGACGGGCAATCCGTCCCCGATCCCGTTGCGTTCATCGTTGGGCACCTGATCACAGCAGCACGATGGCCGCTCCCCCCGCCAGGACGGCGTAGAGCGCGAAGGGGATCAGCCCCACTCGGCGGAGGGCGGCGAGCAGCAGCGAAATCGCCAGGTAGCCGGACACCGCCGCCGTCGCCAGTCCCACGAGCAGCGAGGCGTCCAGTCCCCCTGTGTCCGAGATCCGGGCCAGGGAGATGGCACCGCCTCCAGCGATGGCCGGCACGCCCAGCAGGAACGAGTAGCGGGCCGCCTCCATCGGGGTGAGCCCCCGGCCGGTCCCCGCCACGATCGTGCTTCCGGATCGGCTGATCCCCGGTATGAGCGCCAGGGCCTGGAACACGCCCACCACCAGCGCGTCGAGGGGCCGGGCTTCGTCCAGGCCGCGGGTGCCTGTGGTGAGCCAGCTTCCGGCAACCAGGAGGAGGGCCGTGCCCAGCAGGGCGATTCCCACGTTGCGGGGATCGTCCTGGAGACGCTCCAGGTGACCTTCCAGGGGCAGGCCCACCACGGCCGGAATGGTTCCCACCACCAGCAGCATCCACAGCCTCCTCGCCCCCGGGTCGGCCCGGAAGCGGAGCAGCCGCAGGACGTCGCGGCGGAAATAGAACAGGACCGCCAACAGGGTCCCCAGATGCAGCACCGCGGACACGGCCAGGGACGGCTCGGCCAGCTCCAGGCCGGCAGCGTTGAGGAAGGCGGGTACCAGCACCAGATGGCCGGAAGAGGAGATAGGGAGGAACTCGGTGAGTCCCTGCACGAGACCCCAGATGATGGCGGACAGCACGAGGCAGCACGTTACCGGGCGTGTGTCTCAACTCCGATCAGCAATCGACCCTCGGCGGAGGCGGCCGCCGCCGGGCCCAGCCACTCGGGAGGAACCGCCAGCGTCCCGCTCGCTCCACCGAGCGGATCGGCGTCCTCCACCCGGACGACCAGGGAGGGAAACTCCACAGGCGCAGAGCCATCCTCCAGGATCACTGCGGTGGCATGAGCTCCGGGGGAGGCATGGGCAGGCACGGGAGCCTCGATCACCATCCAGCCGGCAGGCACGGCCACGCGGGTGATCATCGAAGCCACCAGCGGGTCCCCCGCCGCCAGGTCGGTGGCTGCCACGCCCGAGGGCTCGACGGTGTCCACGGCACCAGTGGGGACGCGTCGCTCTTCCACGTGCTCGGGTGTGAGGGAGGTCCCGGCGGGGATGTCCCGGGTCAGGTAGTTGGCGGTAGTGGTGGCGGGGGGAGCAAGCTCCGACCAGGCTGCGACGGCCACCAGGGCGGCCGCCCCCAGCCACCGGACCAACGGAGGTCGTTCCAGCCACAGCATGCCAACGCAAACTACGTGAGCATGCCGCCGCCGGGAAGGGGGTCGCGGGGGTGGCCCCTCAGTCGGCGCCTTCGGAGGAAGATGGGGACGAGCTGGTGGTCGTCTCGGTCTTCTTGGAGCCCTCGGGCTTGTCCGACTTGGAGCTCGATGATCCGTTGGAGCCGTTCGACCCGCGTGAGGCCGACGACTTGGACCGCGAGTCGGTGACGTAGTAGCCGGAGCCCTTGAAGACGACGCCGCTGGGGTGGAACACCTTCTGCAGCTGGCCGCCGCAGGACGGGTGCACGCTGAGCGGCTTGTCGGAGAACTTCTGGAACACCTCCATTCGCTCTCCGCAATCGCGACACTGGTACTCGTAAGTAGGCATGTGGGAATCCGACCGTCTTCGATGTATGGACCGCCAGTGTAAACGCCCTGCGAGCGGCTTCCATTCCCTGCCGCCTCCTAGACTCCGGCACCCGTGGAAACTCCCATCCTCGCCGTAGCCGTCCTGGTTGCCGCCTACCTGGCAGGCAGCGTCGACTTCGCGGTGGTGGTGGGCCGGATCCACGGCGTGGACATCACCAGCGTCGGCTCCGGCAACCCGGGGGCGGCCAACGTCATGAGGACGCTGGGCCGGGGCCCGGGCGCCATGGTGCTGGCAGGAGACATGCTCAAGGGCGTGGTAGCGGCCGCCATGGGAATGGTGGCGGGGGGCGACCCCGCCGGCCTATGGGCTTTCGGGGCGGGGGCGGCGTCTGTCCTCGGTCACTGCTATCCGGTCTTCCATAGATTCCGGGGCGGCAAAGGGGTGGCCACGGCGGTGGGTGTGATGCTGCTGACGATCCCGGTAGGGGGGTTGGCTCTGATAGGCATCTGGCTGGCGGGGGTGGCACTGAGCCGGATATCGGCCGTGGGCTCCCTGGCACTCTCCATCGCCGCGGTCCCTGTCGCCATGTGGCAGGGAGTGGAGGGGACTGCGCTGGTCGTGATCGGGGCCATGTTCCTTCTGGTGGTGCTGCGCCACCGCACCAATATCGCCCGGCTGGTGGCGGGCGAGGAGCATTCCGTCCGGCGACAATGAGGCCGCAGGGCCGAACTAGCCTCGACCGCGATGACCAGCGACGTCGCCCAACAGCTCGCCTCCCTTCCCCAGGAGACCCGTGACCGCCTGCGCAGCTACGGGTTCGACCCCGACTGGTTCCTGCGCCATGTCGAGCGTATGAGGGGGAAAGGTAGGGCCGACAACATCGTCCGGGGAAAGGTGGAGCCTCCCCGTCCCGACGACATAGTGGAACTGCCCCCTTCCGGGAGCGAGGAGAGGGCGCGCCTGGAGGAGAAGGGGTTGGAGGTGATGTCGGAGGGCGGATGCGCCATCGTGGTCCTGGCAGGTGGCATGGCCACCCGCATGGGAGGGGTGGTGAAGGCGCTGGTGGAGGCCCTTCCCGGCAGGAGCTTCCTGGATCTACGCCTGGCAGGCCATCGAGCCATGGAGGAGCGGGTGGGCCAGTCCCTGCCGTTCTGGCTGATGACGAGTCATGCCACCGATGAGGCCATCCGTGCCGCTCTGGGGGATCGCCTCGACGGGTATCACATCGCCACATTCCCCCAGATGGTCTCCCTCCGGCTCGATCCCGACGGCAGCCTCTTCCTGGACGACGAGGGCTTGCCCAGCCATCACTCGCCAGGGCACGGTGACCTCCCCGAGGCGCTGCAGCGCAGCGGGTTGCTGGACGAGTTCATCTCCCGGGGGGGCCGCTATGTGACCACCGCCAACCTGGACAACATCGGTGCCACCCTGGATCCCGCCCTGGTCGGGATGCAGGTCGAGACCGGGGCCGCACTCATGTGCGAGATCGCCGACAAGGAGGGGACCGACCGGGGTGGCATCCCGGCGCGCCTGGACGGTCGGCCGCTCATCCTGGAGGAGTTGCGTATCCCCGAGAGCTTCGATCCTGCACAGGTCCGGGTGTTCAACACCAACACGTTCCACTTCGAGGCGGGTGCCCTGCGCGATCTGGAGATGGAGTGGACCTACTTCGTCGTGGAGAAGGAGGTGGATGGTCGTCCCGCCATACAGTTCGAGCGGATCATCAACGAGGTGGCCGCCCATCTCGATTCCGTGTTCGTGCACGTGCCCCGCCAGGGCCCGGAGTCACGCTTCCTCCCCGTCAAGGACGACGAGGCTCTGGCCGCCAGGCGTCCTCTCCTGGCCGAGGTCGCGGCCCAGCGGGGGATGATCTGATGCGGCCGCTGGACGAGGTGCGGGAGGAGGTCCTGGCGGCGGTGAAGCCCCTCGCGTCCGAGCCGGTGAGTCTGTCGCAAGCTCGGGGACGGATCACGGCCCGGGATGCCCACGCCCCCCAGGACGTGCCTCCATTCCCGAACTCGGCCATGGACGGGTTCGCGGTGCGAGCGGCGGACGTGGCCGGTGCGCCTGTTCTGCTGCGGATCGTGGGGGAGGTAGCGGCCGGATCGGTCGCGGTCGGGGAGGTCGGGCCGGGAACCGCCATCAGGATCATGACGGGAGCTCCCATGCCGCCGGGAGCCGACTCGGTGGTGAAGGTCGAGCTCACCCACCAGCCGGATCCCGACACCGTGGAGATCCGGGAGGCGGTCCCGGAAGGTACGGCGATCCGCCCTGCCGGAGGGGACTTCTCCTCGGGCGAACAGGTGGTGGCGACCGGTACCTGGCTCGGTCCCGTGGAGCTGGCGCTTCTCGCCACGGCCGGCGTGGGCCAGCCGATCGTGAGCCGTCGCCCCCGAGTGGCGGTATTCGCCACGGGAGATGAGCTGCGGGAACCGGAGGTGGAGGAGCTGGCACCCGGTGAGATCAGGGATTCCAACCGCCCCCTCATGCGGGCCCTGGTGGAAGAGGCGGGCGGAGACGTGATCGACCTGGGCATCGTCCCGGACCGGGAAGAGGCCCTGACGTCGGCCCTGGAGCGAGCGGCGTCGGAGGCCGATGCCATCGTGACCTCCGGGGGTGTGTCCATGGGTGAGTACGACATGATCAAGCATGTGCTCACGGCGCGGGGAACGGTGCACTTCTGGCAGGTGGCCATGCAGCCCGCCAAGCCGTTCGGGTTCGGGCACGTGAACGGGGTGCCGCTGTTCGCCCTGCCCGGCAACCCCGTTTCGGTCCTGGTGTCGTTCGAGCAGTTCGCCCGCCCCGCCCTGTTGCTGATGCAGGGAGCCGCCGCCCTCCGTCGACCCCGCGTTCGGGTCCGGGCGGGCGGGGAGCTGGTGACGGACCCTGCCAAGGAGGTCTTCGTCCGCGTTGCCCTCCGCACCATGGAGGGCGAGCTGGTGGCGGCGTCCTCGGGCAGCCAGTCTTCCAACGTCCTCTCGGCGCTGGGTGCGGCCGACGGCCTGGCCGTTGTCCCCCGCGGGACGGCGCGGGTCGAGGTGGGTGAGATGGTGGAAGTGGAGCTCTTCCGCCACCCCTCCCGGGAGATGGCAGGATGAATGAGCCGCCGCGGGGGTTCAGCCACCTGACCGACACGGGGGAGGTGCACATGGTGGACGTGGGGGAGAAGGAGGTCACCTCCCGGCGCGCCACGGCCGAGGCGATCGTGGTGCTCTCCGACGAGCTGGCCGGGCGCCTCTTCTCGGGAGAGCTCCCCAAAGGCGACGCCCTAGCCACCGTCCGCCTGGCCGGGATCATGGGGGCCAAGCGGACGGCGGAGCTTGTGCCCCTAGCCCATCCGATGGGACTCGATTCGGTGGAGGTGATCGTGGAACCTCACCCCCGGGGCGCGCGTATCCACGGAGAGTGCTCGGTGCGAGGCCGCACAGGGGTGGAGATGGAGGCTCTCACCTGTGTGTCTGTGGCGGCCCTGGCCCTCTACGACATGGTGAAGTCCTTCGAGCGGGGGGTCACGATCGGGCCCGTGCGCCTGCTGTCCAAGGAGGGGGGGAGGTCCGGCCGGTGGGAGGCGGCGGGGGGTTCGTTGTCCGACCCGTGAAGCGAGGCTAACCTATCGCAAACCTTTCCGGAGTCAGAGAAAGATGACAGCCAGCCTCATTGTCGCCCTGCTTGTCATCGCCACGGTGTGGGGTTTCTACCTTCTTCCCTCGCTGATGGGCGACCGGCGCGATGCACCCCTCAGCTCCACCGAGCAGTTCGACCGCTGGACCTCGTTGATGGCGGACGTGCAGCGACGCCAGTACAACGCCTCCATCTCCTCCAAGCGTCTGAGCGTTCGGGCTCGCCGCCGGCGGGTCCTGACGACCCTGATCGTGATGGCGCTGGGGACGCTGGCGATGGCGTGGTGGCGGGATTCCCTCGTCTGGCTTCTGGTGCATCTGGCCGTCGACGTCCTGCTGGCCCTGTACGTGGCGATGCTCATCCAGATCCGCCAGAACCACCAGTACCGGGTCGCTCTCGACACGCTTCCCGACCGGGAGGCCGAGCGGCACGAGACCCAGGTCCGGGTCATCGCCCGCTGAGCCGGGTCGTGGCCGAGCTCCCCTTCCTGGCCGACATCCGGTCCGAGCTGGACGACCGCTTCCAGGCGCGGGAGGTGGCCGTGACGCGGGGCCGGGACATGATCCGGGCCTCGGCCAACGCCATCCGCGCCCTCCACCGCCAGGAGTGGGAGCTGGCCGACACGCGTATCGCCGAGGCGGACGGCATCCGTGACGAGATCCTCTCGGCCATGTCGGATCAGCCCGCCCTGGTCCATGCCGGGTTCTTCACGGACGCCGCCAAGGAGCTGGCGGAGGCCCACCTCACCCGGGCACTCTTCCGCGGCGACGAGCTGCCCTCACCCCGCGCCCTGGGAATCGACCCGATCCCGTGGCTGCATGGACTGGGCGAGGCGGTGGGCGAGCTGCGCCGCCGCATGCTGGACATGCTCCGCGCCGGGCAGGTGGAGGAGGCGGAGGCGCTCCTGGTGGAGATGGACGACATCGTCGACCAGCTGGCGGAGGTGGACTACCCCGACGGCATGACCGCCGGCCTCCGGCGCACCACGGACGTGGCCCGCTCCCTGACGGAGCGCTCCCGGGCCGACCTCACATCCACCGCCATCCAGGAGCGCTTGCGCGTGACCCTGGAGCAGCACACCCCCTGAGAAAGTACACTATCGTGCGCAAACCCATGGGGGTGTAGCTCAGCCCGGAAGAGCGCTTCCCTCGCACGGAAGAGGCCGTGGGTTCAAATCCCATCACCTCCACAGTTCTGAATGTGCATAGGGGGACGACCCCCTGGCATCCCCGCCGCGGCCGCCTCCGACAATGGGTTGCCCGGCGTTCGAGGTTCGAGGACGGTCTCCATAGGTGCCGGAGGTGCTTAGTGACTCGTCCGGCGGCGGGTCTCTGTCAGCAGCAGCCCTCCCACCAGGGTCAGGATCCCCAGCACGGCCAGATAGGGCCCGGGCGGCTGCAGCTGCCCGAGAGTGCGGATTCCTCCTGCCAGGGCGCCCACGGCGAAGCCGGAAAGGGCGAGAGCCGGGATCCACGACTCTTCCCGGGTGTGGGTTGCGATCCAGCCCGACAGGAAGGCGAGGAAGGATACCCAACAGCCCAGCACCCTCCCGCCCAGAGGGGGAAGGTCGAAGGGGAAGAGCGCGGCAGCCGCTCCTGCCGGATCGATCCACAGGAGCACCGCAATGGCCAGGAACGACACCGCCAGCCCGCCGGCCAGCATCATCGCCCAGGGGGCGGGCCACGCTCCGGCGCCGGCCGCCCTTCTCCTGAGTCGCAAGATGACAGTGCCGAAGCAGAGCGGGGAGGCCAAGAACAGCAGGACCCATCCCCACGCCTGCCACCTCCCGAAGTCGAACACCTGCAGGTGGGTGAAGGTGGAGGCGAGCATGGGAAGGGTGAGTGCCAGCGTGCCGATCACCAGGCCCCGCACCTCCACCCAGGGCCGGGGGACGGCGATCCCGAATACCAGGAGGGAGGCGAGATAGGAACCTCCGATCAGGGCGGCCAGCGGGGGAGGGTCGAGGCCCCATGAGAAGTAGCGGCCGGTTTCGAGGGGGAACATGAGAAGGACGAAGCCGGTGATGCCTGCTGCCAGGGCCACACCTCCCAGGAGGTAGCGGAGAATGCGGTCTTCGGGGGTGAGTATCTCTGCGGTCGGCAAGCTGGTAGGAATGAGCTGACCGACAACCTACCGCTTTCGCTCCCTGCCCGACGCTGAAACCGGGTAGGGATCGCCCTTCGGTAACCTGCTGGTTCCCATGCCCACCCGTCTTCTCCTTTCCCTGGTCGTCCTGGCGCTTCTCCTGGCCGCCTGTCAGGACGAGGCCGGTCCCGCCACCACCACGCCGTCGCCCACGTCCACCGCCGGGGTCGGGACCACCACCCTCCCGCCCACCTCGGCGCCCCCGGAGACCTCGGCACCGGACACGACGCCGGACACGACGCCGGACACGACGCTCCCGGAAGGCACCGAGGAGCTTCCCGAGCAGGTGCGGGAGGAGCTCGCCGAGCTGGTGGCGGCCAGCGAGGAAGTCCGCCAGCTCCAGTTCGAGGAGCCCCCCAATGTGGCAGTCGTGACCTCCGAGGAGCTGGCCGCCCGTGTCAGGGATCAGCTGGCCGAGGACCTGGAGGACCTTCCCGCCGACGAAGCCCTGTACCGCCTGCTGGGTCTGGTCGACGATGACACGGATCTCGAGGCCCTCTACACCGACCTCTACTCCGAGCAGGTGGCCGGGTTCTACGACGGGGAGGAGCGGGAGCTGGTGGTGCCGCGGGCGGAGGAGGGATTCACCGCTCTGCAGCGGGCCACCCTCGTCCACGAGCTGACCCACGCCCTCACCGACCAGCACTACGGCTTCCATGACCACTACTCCTCGCTGCTGGATGAGGACCGCTACGACGAGGCGGCCGCCCTGCAGGCCCTCATCGAGGGCGACGCGGTCCTCTCCGAGCTCCTCTACCTCCAGGGTCTCTCGCCCGAAGAGCAGGCAGAGTTCTTCAACGAGTCGTTCGGGGTGGACCAGGAGGTCTTCGAGTCCGCCCCGCGTTTCATCCGGGATGCCCTCGTGTTCCCCTACGACAGCGGATTCCTCTTCACGGAGAGGCTCTTCCAGTCGGGAGGATTCGGGTCGATCGCGGATGCCTACGCCTCTCCTCCCGTGTCCACGGAGCAGATCCTCGATCCGGAGGACTACCCAGCCGATCAGCCCATCGCCGTCGAGCAGGAGACCGTAACCCTGGACGGATACGATCTGGAGTACTCCTCCACCTGGGGTGAGCTCGGCTTCGCCCTCATGTTCGATCAGATCCTCGACACCTCCATCTCCGACACGGCGGCGGGGGGATGGGGCGGCGACACCTACCAGGTGCACTTCGACGGCACCGAGGTGGTGCTGGTCCTGAAGTATCGGGGCGATGCCGCCTCCGACGGGGAGGAGCTGCATTCCGCTCTCGTGCAGTACGTGGAGACCGGCATGGATGCGGGCGAGAGCGAGGACCACCAGGGGGGAGTGGCCTACCGGGGGGATGACTCCGCCTGGATCTGGGGGGACGGCGCCGAGGTCGTCTTCATCGCCTCCTCCTCACCCGAGGCCCTGGACCCGGCAGTGGAGCAGGCGGGGCCCGCCCCGCCGGACTCCACCACCACCAGCGGCGGCTGACCCCCTTCCTCCACCGGCCCCCCTCCGATACCTTCGCCGGTCGTGGACATATGTGGTAGCGCCGGCTTCGCCGTCGGGGATGTGGCCGTCGCCCGCTCCCGACGGGCGCGGCTGCGGGGCCTGATGTGGACCGAGCCCCATCCCCTCCTGCTGCAGGGCTCCTCGGTGCACGGCTTCTGGCTGAGGGGTCCCTTGTGGGTGGTGGGGGTGGGGCCGGACGGGACCGTCACGGCCGTGGAGTGGCTGCGTCGGCGGCGTGTGATACGCCTGCGCGGGGCCCGCTGGGCTCTGGAGCTTCCTCCCGGCCATCCCCTCCCGGTCGTCGGGGAGCGATTGGCCTTGCACGCCCGCCGGGACGAAGCTTCGGCGCATGCCCGGCCGACTCTTCCTCTGTGCCACGCCCATCGGGAATCTGGGTGACGTCACCCCCCGGCTCCGCGAGACTCTGTCGGGCGCCGATGTGATCTATGCCGAGGACACGCGCAGGACCGGCCGCCTCCTCTCTGCGCTGGGAGTGACGGCGAAGATGCGGTCCTTCTTCACGGGCAACGAGCGCCGCCGCACACGGGAGCTGGAGCGAGATCTGCGCTCGGGCCGAGATGTGGCCGTGGTGACCGATGCGGGTACTCCTTCGGTATCGGACCCCGGTTCGGCGGCGGTGACCGCCGCCCGCAAGGTGGGATCAGAGGTGATCGTGATACCCGGCCCCTCGGCCGTAACCGCCGCGGTGGCGGGATCGGGGATGGTGGAGAGCAGGTTCGCGTTCGAGGGCTTCCTTCCTCGCAGCGGGAAGGATCGGGCCCGCAGGCTGGGGTCGGTGGCGTCGGAGCCGCGACCCGTTGTGCTCTTCCTCAGCCCTCACCGGGCCCGGCAGGACTTGGACGACCTGGCCGATGCCTGCGGGCCCGATCGAGAGATCTGCGTCGCCCGGGAGCTGACCAAGGTGCACGAGGAGCTGTGGTGGGGCACCCTGGGCTCTGCCCGGGAGCGATGGAGTGAGGAGGCGCCGCGGGGCGAGATCACCATCGTCATGGCTGCCGCCCCGACGGGTGAGGTGCCGCTGGATGAGGCGCGTGCGCTCGCCAGGCAGATGGTGGAGGAAGGGATGTCTCCGTCGGTGGCCGCCCGGGAGGCGGCGGCCGCCACCGGGGTGGCGAGACGGGCCATCTACGAGGGGCTGATCAGGTGAGGAGCTGGTTGCGGCAGGTGGCGCAGACCCCTTTTCCCTTGAAGTCGGAGACGTGCTCCTCGCTGCCGCAGAACGTGCAGGTGCTGGTCATCTTGCGGAGGACGATGTTGGGCCCCTCCACGGAGATGAGTATGTGGTCGCCCTCCCTGATGTTGAAAAGCCTCCGGGTCTCGGCCGGTATCACGACCCGACCCAGGTCGTCGATCTTGCGTGCGATGCCGGAGTCCATGGTCCCCTGTGGTTCTGGTTTCGGCGGAGACTACCGGCCCGGGCGCGGACATGCGTCCGTCAACCGCCTCCTTCCTCGCTCCCGGTACCCTCGCTAGGCCATGACCTGGGTGGATACCCACTGCCATCTGCAGCTCGACGCCAGATCCCCCGACGAGCTCATCGAGCGTGCCACGGATGTGGACTGGATGCTCGTGCCCGGGGTGGACGCGGCCAGTTCCCGGCAGGCCGAGGCCCTCAGCCGTGCCCGCTCGTCCCGGCTGTTGTGGTCGGCCGGTCTCCATCCCCATCAGGCCGATCTCTGGGACGACCAGGAGGCCGAGATCACTCGCCTGGCCGGGGAGGCGGCGGCGGTGGGGGAGACGGGTCTGGACTACTACCGCCACCTCTCTCCGCCCGGCGTCCAGCGCCACTCATTTCGGTCCCAGCTCCTCCTGGCGGCCGATCTCGACAAGCCCGTGATCGTCCACTGCCGGGACGCCTTCGCGGACGTGTACGCACTCCTGGAATCGACGGGGACGGGGCCGCGAGCCGTTCTCCACTGCTGGACGGGTGGTCGACGCTGGACCCGGAGGTTCCTGGAGCTGGGAGCGACGTTCTCCTTCGCCGGGCCGATCGCCTTCGCGACCGGCGAGGCGATCCGCCTGGCGGCCGAGCTCGTCCCCCCGGAGCGGGCGATGGTGGAGACGGATACGCCCTACCTGGCCCCGCCGCCGCACCGGGGGCGGCCCAACGAGCCTGCCTGGGTGGCCCACACCGGGCGGGCTCTGGCGGAGGCGTGGGGTATGGACGTGCCGTCGACGGCCGCAGCCACAACCTCCACCGCCCGAAGGGTGTTCCGCCCGTGACCCGCCAAAGCCGATCCGAGATCCTGCGCTTGATGGAGCGGCACGGGCTTTCCCCCCGGAAGGCCTACGGGCAGCATTTCCTGGCGGACGCCAACCTGATCGCCAAGATGGTGGCGGTGGCGAACGTGGCCGCGGGCGACTCGGTGGTGGAGGTGGGAGCCGGTACGGGGGCACTGACCCGGGCCCTGGCCGATACGGGAGCGACGGTCGTGGCCTTCGAGATCGACCCGCAGCTGCGTCCCGTGCTCGAGGAGGTGCTGGGCGGGAGCGGCGTCAGGGTCGAGTACCGGGACGTGATGGACGTCGACCTGAGGGCGGAGCTGGCAGGAGGGCCCTGGAAGCTGGTCTCCAATCTGCCATACAACATCGGAACCCCCCTGCTCATGGAGATCCTCCAGCATGTGCCCACCGTCACCTCCACGACGGTGATGGTGCAGAGAGAGGTGGCCGATCGCCTGGTGGCCCGGCCGGGAACGCCGGAGTACGGGTTCCCGTCGGTGGTGGTGTCTCTCACCGCCCGACTGGTGGAGCAGTTCCAGGTCCCCCCCCAGGTGTTCGTCCCGGCCCCGGCGGTGTCGTCCAAGGTGCTCCGTCTCGACCGGATCGACCCTCCTTCGCATCTGGCTCCGGCGCTGGAGCTGGCCCGCCTCGCCTTCGGCCAACGACGCAAGATGCTGCGCCGCTCACTACGGAATCGAGTGGAGGGGAGCGCCTACCGGACGGCGGGCGTGGACGACACCAGCCGGCCCGAGGATCTGGCTCCCTCCCGGTTCGTGGATCTGGCGGAGGCCGTGGCCGATGGGTGAATGGGAGGCGCCTGCCAAGCTCAATCTCGATCTGCGGGTGGCCGAGCGCGATTCCCGGGGGAAGCACCCTCTCAGGTCGGTCGTCCAGGCGATCGAATGGTGTGACGTGGTGATGATCGAGGAGGGAGACGAGGACGAGCTGGAGGTGGAGGGAGCCGAGCTGCCCGAGGGCGGCGAGAACCTGGTGTGGAAGGCGGTGCAAGCCCTGGAGCTTGCGTACCGGCCGCCCCTTCGCATCCGCCTGGACAAGCGGATCCCGGTGGCGGCCGGCCTGGGCGGCGGCTCCTCCGATGCGGCCGCCGCGCTGAAGGCAGTAGCGGAACTCACCCGCCTGCCGGCCGAGACCGTGTAGAGGGCGGCGACGCGAGTGGGATCGGACGTGCCGTTCTTCCTGGAGGGAGGGACCGCTCTCATGGAGGGCCACGGGGAGAGGCTCACGCCTCTGGACACGCCCGGCGGCTACGCACTGGGGGTGGTCGTCCC
>JBKHJQ010000260.1:0-4440 GCA_046538055.1 Actinomycetota bacterium | reverse complement strand
CTCCAGGAACAGCTCCCATATCCGCCCGTCGCTGCCCGTCCCGTCCACCAGCCCCAGATGAGGGCGGGACTCCAGGAACTCGCCGACCTTCCGACCCAGATCCCGGTAGGCGTCCGGCGACTGGTCCATGGGGAGCCGGACCACCACCGCGTAGGGCCGCTGGTCGGCCAGCTGCTCCTCCGTCCAGCGCCGGGCCCAGTCTTCCAGCTCCACCTCGTGGGTCCGGAGAGCTGCCGGTCCCGAGCGGGTCTCCCGTCGCAGCGTCTCCGCCAGGGCCGGGTAGCCGAGGGTGTCGCATTCCCCGGCCGCCTCCCGGTACAGCGAACGTGCCGCCGTCCGATCCCCGTCCGTCCAGGCCAGTCGGGCCCTTTCGGCGCCGACCTGTATACCCAGCTCCGGCGATGCGGATACGTCCACCGATTCCAGGATCTCTGCCGCCCGGGAGCTGTCTCCCACCAGACGCATGGCGGCCGCCTCCACCATCGCCAGGCCTGCCTCCACCACCGGGTCGTCCACCCCGGCGGCGGCAACCCGACGGCGGGCACGGGCCACCAGGCGGTTGGCCTCGGCGCCGAATCCCAGCTCCGCCAGGACCTCCCCGCACCACATGAGGGCGATAGCGCCGTTCATGAGGGTGCCGGGATCCCGGTCGGCGTCGGAGTTGAGCGCCTCCACGGCGGTGCTCACGAGCAGTCCGGCGGATTCGCCGTCGCCGCCCTGGAGGGCGAGTCGGGCGCGGAGGGCGTTGTGCTGGGCGTCGCCCACACCATGGCCGGGAAGGCGGTTGAGGCGGCGGCGGGCCGTCTCCAGGTCGTTCTGCTCCAGGGCGATCTGTGCACGCGCCCGGGAAGCCGCGAACCACCAGCCGTCGTCGTCGTCTCCGACCGCCAGGGCCTCCTCCAGGGAATGGACGGCACCCGCCAGGTCCCTATCGACCCAGCGGGAGAGCCCCCGGCGGTAGAGAGCCTCTGTGCTGGCATTCTGAGTGCTCACGACCGTCGATATCGTCGCGCCCGGGGACCGTCTTGACCTGGGGTGGTGGCCCCAGCGACCCATTCTGGGGGGAAGGAGGAGCCAAGGAGGGGCGGCCCGTTGCCGGGCCACCCGATCCTCGTGCTTGCTCTCGGAGGAGTCAGCCCGCCCCGGGCGCGGCCACCGTAACGACCGGGCCGTCGGTCTCGTGGGTCTCGGTCTGCCAGCTCTCGTCGGAGGTGCGGATCGACACCACCCGCACCTGGACCTCCACCACACCGCGGCGCTCGTCACCGTCCACTGTGAGGGAGTTGTCCCAGGCTTCATAGGTGCTCTGCGACCCGGATCCGACGTAGAAGTCCCTCACCGTCTGGGTGGAGGTGGTGCCGTCCGCCCGGGTGCGGGTCACCTCCAGGGTGAGGTAATGGTGCCGGATCCAGTCGTTCCGGAACGTGACTCCCGCCTTCCAGGCCCCTTCCCCTCCGGTGCCGGAGTCGTTCCACCAGTAGTAGGCGCCGTCGGAGTCGACTACCCGCGCCGACTTGCGGGGATCGGCCTCCTCCCCGGGGTCGTCGTCCTCGCCTTCCAGGATGCTGACCACGACCTCGTGGACGAGCTCGTCGCTTCGACCCCCCAGGGCGTAGGCGGCGGTCACGGTGAGGGTATGGGAACCGGGAGCCATCCCGGCGGTGTCGAGTCTGAACCGGGCGACGTCCTTCTCGCCGGTATCGAGGTCGGGGTCGCTCGACAGGCCGGAGGCGTCTCCCAGACCGGGGTAGGTGACGGCCGCCCCGTCACCCTGCACGGTCACCGCCACGCCCTCGACGGGCGGGCCGGGAGCCGTGTACCACAGGTCGAGCCAGGTCTGGGTCCCCTCCTCCACCTCGCCCAGATCGTCTGTCAGGGTCTCGAGAGGAGCTCCCTCGTAGGCCGCCACCGGCACCACCAGCCCCATGGTCTCGGTGCGGGTGCGCCCGTTCCAGTCGTAGCTGACCTCCAGGGTGAGGTCCACGCTCTCTGAGACTCCGGCGGGTACGGAGACGTGGAGGGCGGTGTAGTCGATCTCGCCGTCGGAGAGGATGTCGTCCCAGTAGAGGGAGGTGTGGTCGCCCGTGTTCTCTGGATAGCCGACGACGACTCCCTCCCGGGCAGCCCGGGCGGTGACCCGAAAGGATGTCGCCTCTCCGCCTTGGGCGGTCCAGTTGAGCGTGACCCACCCCGACGTGCCCTCGGTCACGGCCGCCGCTGTCTTGGTGAGCCGGACCACGCCGCCTTGTGAGGAGTCGTCCACCTGGGCGGAGACGGGAACGGCCAGCGTCGCCACCAGACCCAAGGCGACGAGGAGGGAGAGGCGTCTGGTGATTCTCATATCCGCTCTATCGGCGTCTTTCGAGGCGAAACAGGAGGGTCATTCCTGGTGGGGGCGGGGTGACTAGTCACCGCCGCACACCTCCAGGTAGGCCTCCATCACCTCGGCCCGGGCCGCGGGGTCGTCGTCCAGGGACGCCCGGAAGGCCTGGTAGTCGTCCTGGGAGAGGCCTGCCTCGCTCAGCAGATCGGAACGGTGCCGGTCGATCTCGCTCAGGTCGGTGTAGGTGTGGCGGCTCCTCTCGCACAGCCAGAGTGCCTCGAACTCCGTCAGCGAGCCCGGCGGCGGCCCATCGCCGGGTGTAGGGGCAGTCTCCTCCGTCGCCGAGGTGGTGGTGGTGGTGGTGGTGGTGGTGGAAGAGGCCACAGTGCTGGTGGGGGTGGTGGCGACAGAGGTGCCGGGGCCGGTGGTCCCCTCCGGGGCCGGGACGGGGGGAGGCTGGGTGGTTTCGGCCGGCTGGGTGCCGGTGCCGCAGGCGACTGCCAGGGTCGCTATCACCAGGGGCAGGAGTCGGGATCGATGCACGGTGATGTGATCGGCTGCATCTCCCCTGCAGTTGAGGGGCGGACCCCCGCCATGGCGACCGGACCCGTTAGGTTGCGGGGGGATGAGCGAAGGATCGATCCGCACCGTCCTGGGGGACATCCCGGCGGAAGCTCTGGGTCCCACCCATTGTCACGAGCACGTGCTGTTCCTCCCCGCCCCCCGCTTCGGGGAGGACCTGGTTCGCACCGAGGAGGACCTGGCCACCGCCGAACTGGGGTCTTTCCAGGAGGCGGGGGGCTCGGGACTCATCGACGCCACCGTGGCGGAGCACGGGCGGGATGCCGCCGCTCTGGAACGAGTTTCGGTGAGGAGCGGCATCCATGTGGTCGCCGCCACCGGGCACACCGCCCAGGAATGGTGGCGGGAGGAAGCGGATCCCTCCCAGCTGACCCGCGACGACCTCATCGCGGGGATTTCCGCCAACCTCACAGTCGGGATCGGCGACACGGGCGTGCGGGCAGGGGTGGTCAAGGTGGGCAGTTCCCGGGACACGATCACCCCGGCAGAGAAGGAGGTGATGCGGGCTGCCGCCACCGTCCACCGGGAGCTGGGTGCCCCTATCACCACCCACACCACCGCCGGAACTCACGCCCTCGAGCAGACGGAGTTCCTGCTCGACGGCAGGGTGGATCCTTCCCGGCTGTGCATCGGGCACGTGGACTGCCGCATGGTGTGGGGGGATCACCGGGCCATCGCCGGTACCGGTGTGTACGTGGGATACGACCAGATCGGCCGGGAGGGGGAGGAAGCAGACCGACTCCGGGCGGAGTACATCGCCCGTCTGGTGGGCGAGGGTTTCGCCGACCGCATCCTCCTCGGCTCGGACCTGGCGGGCAGATCCGACCTGTCGGCCTGGCAGGGGTCACCCGGGCTGGCCTACCTCCTCGATTCGTTCGTTCCCCTGCTCGAACGCCACGGCCTCGGGTCGACGGAGATCTCCAGGATGCTGGTGGAGAATCCCCGTCGATTCCTGGCCTGGGTCTGAGCCGAGGCGTGGGGAGAGTGCCTAGACCCGGAACGGCCGGGAGTTGTCGGCCCCTGGATCGAACAGGCTCTTGATCCGCGAGGATCGGCCCTCCACCATCGGGATCAAGGCATCGTCCACCAGCGACTCGAGGGGAAGGACCACGGGGGCTATGTCCGACCAGCCTTCCTCCCGGGCGGCGACCAGGCGGGCGGCCGCCGGGAGGTCCACCGCCACGGCGTGGGCGTTGGTGCCGATCACCTCCCGCTCCCCCACGGTGAGAACGGGGAGATCGACCGCCAGAGGCTCCTTCTGGATCCCCACCGCCACCAACCGTGCCCCGGCAGGCACCATCTCCCAGGCAGACGCGAACCCGGCGGGCACCCCGGTGGCCTCGTAGATCACGGGCAGCGCGTCCAGGTCCGACACTACCTCCCGCGGGTCCTGCCGACCCGGGTCCAGGGCCCGGCTCGCTCCCAGCGACCCGGCCACCTCCAGGCGCCGTGGGTCCACATCGACTGCGATCACCTCCCCGCCGGAGCGGGCCGCCACATAGGTCAGGAACGTCCCGATGCCTCCCACGCCGACG
>JBKHJQ010000259.1:0-4448 GCA_046538055.1 Actinomycetota bacterium | reverse complement strand
GCTCCCATCTGTAGGGGAGCCATGCGCCGGCGCCCACCAGTTCGGGTCCCTGCTCCCGAAACATCTTCTCGGTGGGTCCCTCCACAGCCAGCCTCCCTTCCCCGTTCAGCATCGCCAGCCTCTCCGGGAGCCAGGGGAGCTCATCCAGCCGGTGCTCCACCATCACCGTCGCCCGGCGCCGGCCTCGCTTCCGGCGGCTCAGGGTGGCGACGGTCCCTCCCACCAGCTCCACCCCGCCGGGATCGAGCAGGGCGGTGGGCTCGTCCAGCAACAGGACATCCGGGTCCGAGACCAGGGAGGCGGCCAGGGCGACCCTCTGGCCTTCCCCGCCCGAGAGTGTGGCGGTTCGCCTTCCCAGAAGGTGTGAGATGCCCAGCTCGCGGGACGTCGCCCGAACCCGGCGATCGATCTCGACGGGATCCACCTGCCGGTTCTCGAGAGCGAAGGCCATCTCGTCGACGACGACCGGCAGACAGAGCTGGTCGAGGGGGTTCTGGGTGAGGGTGGCGACTTCGCCGGCCAGGTCGGGTACCGGGGTGAGCGCCGCATCCCGGCCGCCCACCAGCACCGAGCCCGACAGACGGGCTGCCACCGTCTGGGGGACGATCCCTGCCAGCACCCGCAAGAGCGTGCTCTTGCCCGAACCGGACGGTCCCATGAGGAGGAGAGACTCGCCCGGGTCCAGACACAGGTCGATGTCCTGGAGGGCGGGCCTCTCCGAACGGGGAAAGGCGACGCTCAGGTGGTCGAGCGCCACTGCCGGAGGCTCAGGCACCCGACTCCCGGCCGATGGCGTAGTTGTCCAGTACGCCGGTGCGGGCCAGGGCATCGCCGATCAGCTTGGCGGCCAGCCCTCCCAGGACGATTCCGCTCACCACCTGGAATCCCACCCGCAGGGCGAACCAGTCCTGGCCCGCCCAGCCCAGTCGGATCATGTTGTAGACCAGGCTGAACAAAGCGGCGCTCAGACCCGACAGGCCGAAGACCGTCCAGCCGTATCGCCGGTAGCGGGTGAGGAAGAACGGCAGCTCCGATCCCGCCCCTTGCACCAGCCCGGTGAGAAGGAGGATGGGCCCTACCGGAGATCCCAGGAAGGCCACCTCGATCACCGATGCCAGGATCTCGGTCGTCACCCCGACCAGCGGCTTGCGCACGATGTAGATGGCCAGGGGGGCCACCACGAACCATCCTCCGATCAGCACGTTCTGGGCCAGGTCGCCCAGAGGTCCCATCCCCACCCGGAGCGGGCCCCAGACCTGGACGAGTGCCCAGTACAGGAACCCGAAGACCACCGACAGGGTGGCCAGGAGAACCAGCTCCTGGAGAGTGAGGCGGCGCGGTCGCGGAGGTGCGGTGGTGCTCATCACCCACCTCCCGTCGGGGAGTTGAGGGAGAGGGTGAGGTGTGTGGTGACGTGGGGAACCGAGGCTCCTGCGGCCATCCAGGCCTGACAGGCAGCGGACACCACCTCGGCCAGGTCGCCCCGGAGCCGGGTGGCATAGTGCCGGGGATCCACCTCCACTCCCCTCCGGCGGGCGTCGGTGATCGCCTTCTCGATCTCGGCCATGTGATCGATCCCCTCGCCGCCGTCCGACAGCGGATAGAGGGACCAGTCGGCTTCCGCCCTGAGTCCGGTGGCGAGCGGAGGGGTGAGCTCGGCGGGGACGGGAAGCTCTCCCTCCGACAGCTCGCACGTCATCTCACCGGGGCAGCCGCGGGAGAGGAGCACCTGGGCGACGGTGTGGACTCCGGAGCGCGCCACGGCGGCGGTGGCCTCCACGATGTAGCGGACCAGGTCATCCTCCGGGCCGGCCAGGTACGTGCTGACCGTGTCGGTTTCCACGGTCAGCCCTCCGGGCTCGACGCTCTCGAGGGCCCCGAGGATGAGATCGACGAAATCGTCGGCCATCGGGTGGATCGAGAAGCGGGCTCCCACTCCCAGCTCCTCGGGGGTGAGGACGGTGGGTGAGGCGGGTGATGGTCGTGTCATCCCTGGATCCCTTTCGTCGACGGAATCCCCGGGTGGCACGCGATTCGGCTCTCGGCCGAGCATGTGTTGGCTGTCACGATGCCCAACTCCCTTCGCTGGTCCGAACCAGATCAGGTTCCTCGGGTCTTCGGGCCGGGGCCCGAACTCTCAGCGCTGGCGCGCTCCCCGGGGGCTTGCAGGATCCAACATAGATACCTTGCCCGAGATCGACAATCGAGGCGGACTCGGCTCTGGCGAACCGCATGGGGAGAAGTGCCGTATAGGGGAGGACAGCGTTCGGAAAGGAGGAACCGTGCGACGAGGGATCACGGTCGTTTTCGCAGCGATGCTCCTTCTGGGGGTGACGGCGCTCCCCGCTCTGGCCCCCAACGAGAAGTTCACGTTCGAGGACGTGACCCTGCCCGACGGGCAGACAGGTGAGATCGAGGCGGGTGTCAAGGTTCTCAAGAACAAGGACGACAGCATCACCTGCAGCTATTTCTCCGACGACTACGAGGAGTCGCTCGGCTACTACTTCGCCCACGTGCAACCGGCACCCCTGGAGGGGGGGACCGTCCTGGACTTCTGCCTGGACAACTTCGACGAGCGGCACTCCTGACTCCTCGGGCGGCGGGGGCGACGCCGTCCGGCTTAGTTCCCGCCCCCCGTTAGGTTCGGAGATCGAGACAACGAGGAGGACTCGATGCGCAGAATCTGGACTGCCTTGGTGGCTGCCCTGCTGGTGATCGGACCTGCGGCGGTGGCGTCCCCGTTCCCCGAGTCGGTCCCGCTGCCGACGGGCTATCAGCCGGAAGGGGTGGACACCCGAGGCTCGGTCGCCTACGCCGGCTCGCTGGTCGATGGCGATGTGGTGACGGTGGACCTCCGGTCCGGCGAGGTGAGCCACCTCGTGGACAATGAGCCCTCCCAGGGTCGGGTGGCGGTCGGGCTGGCCGTCGAGCGCGGCCTGGTGCTGGTCGCGGGAGGCGGAACGGGCCACGCCTTCGCGTATGACGCCCGCACCGGTGAGGACGTAGCGGAGGTGGAGTTGACCGATTCGACGACGACCTTCGTGAACGACGTCGTCGTCGCCGGGGACTCAGCCTGGTTCACCGACTCCTTCCAGGCCCAGCTCTACCGGGTCCCTCTCCGGTCGGGGGGCGTCGGCCAGCCGGAGACCGTTCCCCTTTCAGGTCCGGCCGCCGACCTTCCCGGTCTCTTCAACCTCAACGGGATCGAGGCGCGGGACGGCCGGTTGATCGTGGTCAACAGCACATCGGGTGAGCTGTTCGCGGTGTCACCGGACGGACAGAGTCGTTCCATCGATCTGGGCGGAGACGCGGTCACAGCAGGTGACGGGATCCTGCTATCCGGCAGATGGCTGTATGTGGTCCGCAATCAGCTCAACCAGGTGGACGTGGTGGAGCTGTCGGGCGGCCTCACGTCCGGTGAGGTGGTAGACACGATCAGCTCCGACCTGTTCGACGTTCCCACCACGGTGGCCCGCCACGGGAACCGCCTGGTGCTGGTCAACGCGCGTTTCGGGATCGAGGAGCCGTCCAATGCCGAGTACGACCTGGTCCAGGTCCGGCGCTGATCACCGGTCCTGGTCCCGACTCTGCGTTTCTCCTGTGCGAAACGGGGCGTTTCGCGCCCCGTTTTGGTCATAAAAAAACAGGGTCAGGCCCGGCCGTAGACGCGGACGGCGGCGCCGTTCATCACGGCCGAGTCCTCGCTGAGGAGGAACGCTCCCACGGAGGCGATCTCGTCGGGGGTGGGCCAGTGGACGTAGTCGGCGTAGGGGAGGGCGGAGCGGGTGGCGGGTGTGTCGATCACGGACGGCATGAGAGCGTTGGCGGTCACGCCCGACCCTTCCAGCTCCTGGGCCAGGGTCTGGGTGAGGGCCACCACCCCCGCCTTGGCGATATTGAAGGCCGCCTGGCCCGGGGGGGTGTCCTCGGCGGCCCGGCTTCCCACGAGGAGGATCCGTCCCCATCCCGCCTGGCGGAGGTAGGGGACGGCTGCCCGGGTGGCGTAGAAGGCGGAGCGGAGGTTGAGGTCGAGCATCCTCTCGAAGCGGACGTCGTCGGTCTCCTCCACGTCCCGGCCCCCGGCCCAACCACCCACGAGCGAGCAGAGCAGGTGGATGGCACCCCAGGTGTCGGCCACCTCCTTCATGAACGAGTTGACCGCCTCGGGGTTGATGGCGTCCACCCGGCGAAGGATCAGCCGATCCTCGTCCAGGTCGAATCGGTCCTCGAAGGCGGCGGCCTCGTCGGGCACCAGATAGGTGACCGCCAGCCTCACGTCCTGGCCGACCAGCCTCTCCACCAGTGCGGTTCCCAACCCGCCGGTGCCGCCGGTGATGACCGCCACTCGATCGGTCACGTTTCCTCCTGTCATCGGGCCATTTTGGCCGCTGTCACCTATGTCATCGGACGCCATGGCATGCTAGGTTGAGTCCCGCTCTCGCGGAAGG
>JBKHJQ010000258.1:0-4449 GCA_046538055.1 Actinomycetota bacterium | reverse complement strand
GCGGTCGTTGGCCGGTGGGTTGCAGCCCCGGGTGATGTCGGCGGCGGCCAGGGCGGCGATGTCGGCTTCGAAGACGGACCCGTCGGTGTCGAGGAAGGGGCGGGCGTCGGAGGAGGGGAGGTGGAGGGCCCGGACCAGGAAAGCTGCCATCTCTCCCCGGGTGACCTCGCCTTCGGGGCAGTAGCGGTCGTTGGCCGGTGGGTTGCAGCCCCGGGTGATGTCGGCGGCGGCCAGGGCGTCGATGTCCGCCTCGTGGACGCTTCCCGCAGTGTCGCCGAATGTGGCGGCTCCCACTGCCGTCGCCAGCGTCGCCACCGCGCTGAACAGCGCCAGGATGAAGACGCTCCGCCTCCTCAGGTTCCCTCGGCTCATGTCACTCCTCCGGCCAGGCTGCGGCCAGCTTACGCCGCCCCCGGCGCTTGTGATGGCTTGTGACGAGGGCCAGGCCGATCGGCTCATGCCCCCTTGATAGAGGGGGCTGCGAGGGGTAGCTTGCCGGTGGTGGGCGGTGCGGGTCTCGACACAGGGAGTGGAGCAATCATGCCCGAGGGAGTCCCCTCGGCTCCGGTGCCGCTCGTGCGCGAGCTGGCCACTCGGCTGGCAGCGGCCGGGGTCTCCTACTGCCACTGGAAGAGCAACGAGGCCATCGCCAAGTCGCTGGCGGCGGAGAACGACCTCGATCTGCTCGTGGAGGGAGAGCATCTCAGCCGCTTCCTGGAGGTGGCGGCCGCCCTTGGATTTCGCCTGGCACTTCCCCGGCCCCAGCGCCAGGTCCCCGGCCACCTGGTCCTCTACGGACTCGATCAACCCACAGGCAGGATCGTCCAGATCGACGCCCAGACCCGGCTCGTGGTGGGGGACGACACCACCAAGAACTACCGCATCCCGATGGAAGCGGCGTACCTGGAGGACCTCGACCGGTCGGGCGTCCTGCCGTTGCCACGACCCGAGATGGAGTACCTGGCGTTCGTGGTGCGGATGGTGCTGAAACACGCCGCCTGGGATGCCCAGCTCTCCTACAAGGCGCGTCTCACGAGCTCAGAGCGCCGGGAGCTGGCCTACCTGGAAGAGCGAATCGACCCGGCCGAGGTGGAGCGGCTCCGCTCCGAGCATCTTCGGTGGATCGGCCGGGAGCTGTTGGCCGACTGTCGCCGGGCCCTCGGTCGGGACCTGGGACCCCCGGCCCGGGCCGGGGTGGCCCGGCGGCTGACCCGGGCACTGGCGGATCAGGGCCGCAGAGGGCCGGCTCGCGACACCGGCCTGAAGCTCTCCCGAAGGATCGGCGATCGGGTCCGACGGACGGTCCTGCCTCTCTCACTCCAGAAGCGACTGGCCTCGGGGGGGTCGGTGGTGGCGGTGGTGGGAGGTGACGGCTCCGGCAAGTCGAGCACCGTGGCCGATCTGGTGGGATTCCTGGGGAGGCACTTCGCCACCCGCCGGTTCCACCTGGGAAAGCCGAAGCCTTCTCTGATCCGACTTGTGGCAACCAGGGTGATCCGGCGCCTGGGGGGCAGCGCGGTGCCCACCGGGATCCCGCCGTGGGAGGCAGCCGGCCTGGACGTCTTCCCCGGCTACGGGTACCTGGTGGTGCACCTGCTCATCGCACGCGATCGGCATCGGGCGGCCCGGGCCGCTCGCAGGATGGCGGACCGGGGCGGGATATCCATCTGCGATCGATACCCTGTTCCCGGGCTGGAGACCATGGACCGCGCCCGCCTCGAGGGACTGGCGGGAGTGGAGGAGAGGCCTCTGGCACGGTGGATGCGCGACAGGGAGAGCCTCTACTACGAGCGGATGCCGGTGCCGGACGTCGTACTCGTGCTCCGCGTCGATCCCGATGTGGCGGTGGCGCGGAGACAGGAGCAGGACGCAATGTTCGTCCGGAGGCGGGCAGAGGAGATCCACCAAAGGGAATGGAAGGAGCCGAACGTGTTCGTCCTCGACGCGGACCGTCCCCTCGCTGATGTGCAAGCGGAGGCGCGGTCCCTCCTCTGGGCGCGGCTATGACGACGCAGCGCCGTGCCCTCGTGACCGGAGCGGCCGGGTTCATCGGCTCCCACCTGGTGGAGCGGCTGGCCGCAGACGGCTGGCAGGTAAGGGCCGTCGACTCCTTCAGCAGCTACTACGACGCGGCCCAGAAGCGCGACAACGCCGCGGCCCTGGAGGGCCTCACCTCCGTCTCTTTCCGGGAGGCGGACCTGGGGTCGGCCGACCCGGACGAACTGCTCGGGGACGCCGATGTGGTGTTCCACCAGGCCGGCCAGCCCGGGGTGAGAGCCTCCTGGGATGAGTTCGCTTCCTACGTGGCGGCCAACATCGATGTCACCCAGCGGCTCCTGGAGGGTGCCCGCAGGCAGCCGGTGGACCGATTCGTGCTGGCCTCCAGCTCCTCGATCTACGGGGACGCCGAGACCTATCCCACCGATGAGCAGGCCCTACCCCGGCCCATGAGCCCCTACGGGGTGACGAAGCTGGCGGCGGAGCACCTGGCGGGTGTCTACGCCCGCAACTGGGGCGTACCGACCGTGTCGCTGCGGTATTTCACGGTCTACGGCCCCAGGCAACGGCCGGACATGGCCATGCATCGCCTCATCGAAGCGGCCCGGGGCGGACATCCCTTCCCTCTCTTCGGGGACGGGGAGCAGATCCGGGACTTCACCTATGTCTCCGACATCGTGGCGGCCAACCTGGCGGTGACGGAGAGCGACTGCGAGGCGGGCTCCGTGTTCAACGTGGCCGGGGGCGGCGCCCACTCCATGATCCAGGTGATCGAGCTCGTGGAGCGGCTGGTGGGCAGCCCGGTGCATCTCGACCGCAAGCCCGCCCAGGCGGGCGATGTGAAGCGCACCGGAGGGTCGGTGGATCTGCTCCGTTCCGTGACGGGCTGGACCCCCCAGGTCGACCTGGAAGATGGCCTGGCCCGTCAGGTGGCGTGGCACGAGCGACGCCTACGCCGCCCTTAGCGCCAGGATGGTGACCATGGGTTCCTAGACCCGTTGTATTCGGGGACGCATGCGCTACGGTGCACGGGCATTGGGTAATGAGGCAGGGTCATGGGGGACCCTGTCGTTTGGCGATAGGCGGGGCGTGTTTGACGTCAGCCAGGGAGGCAGTGGGCAGTGGACGATCGAGTCCTTCGGCGCGAAGTAGCCGAACATCTGGTGGAACCACCGGCAGAGCACAAGCTCCTATCCGAGCACGCGCTCCTCATACCCGACGCATCCCGCCGGTCGTCCGGCTACCACGCCTGGAAGAGGGCCCTGGACATCGTCGGGTCGACGGCCCTCATCCTGATCCTCCTTCCCATTCTCCCCTTCATCGTGCTGGCCATATGGGTGGACAGCGGCCGGCCCATCATCTACAGCCAGCCGAGAGTGCGCAGTCGGCGCGTTCGGGTCGGCGACGGGTGGGCATGGCGTCTCGAGAGCTTCACCTTCTACAAGTTCCGGACCATGCACGACGGGGCCAACCCCACCACTCACCGCCAGTACATGGAGGCCTACATCAACGGAGACGAAGGCAAGCTGGCCGAGCTCCGACCCTCCCATCAAGACGGGCCCTCCTACAAGCTCTCCGAGGACAGCCGGATCACCCGGGTGGGGAGGGTGCTGCGCAGCACCAGCGTGGATGAGCTTCCCCAGCTCTGGAACGTGCTCTTGGGCCACATGAGCCTGGTGGGGCCCCGTCCTCCCATCCCGTATGAGGTGAGGATGTACCGGCCCCAGGACATGGCCCGCTTCGCGGCCAAGCCCGGCATCACCGGGCTGTGGCAGGTGAGCGGACGCTCCGAGCTGAGCTTCGACAGCATGGTGGCGCTGGACGTGGACTACATCCACCGTCAGTCGATCCTCCTCGACCTGTCCATCCTGGTCCGCACCCTCCCGGCCGTGATATCGGGAAAGGGGGCAGGATGAGCAAGGTTCGAGTCGGCGCGGTTGGAGCCGGCTACTGGGGGCCCAACCTCATTCGCAACTTCATCGAGATACCCGAGGCCGACCTGGTGGGGGTGGCCGACCTGGATCCGGACAGGCTCGCCCATCTCTCCAGCCGCTATCCCCAGATAGGGCTGCTCACCTCCGACTACCAGGAGCTGGTCGAGAGGGGGGTGGACGCCGTGGTCATCAGCACGCCCCCGGAGACGCACTACTCCATCGCCAGCTACTTCCTGGAGCACGGCGTGGATGTCCTGGTGGAGAAGCCCCTCACGGTCGACGCCAAGCTGGCGGAGCGGCTGGTGGAGACCGCCCATGAGTTCGAACGCATCCTGATGGTGGGCCACACCTTCGAGTACAACCCGGCAGTCCGGACCCTGCGCGGCATGATCGAGCTGGGCGAGCTGGGACCCATCCGCTACATCGACGCGGTGCGTGTGGGCCTGGGCCTGTTCCATCCCACCCTCAACGTGGTGTGGGACCTGGCGCCACACGACGTATCCATCCTGCTGTACCT
>JBKHJQ010000257.1:0-4464 GCA_046538055.1 Actinomycetota bacterium | reverse complement strand
GGAGGAAGGCCGGCCCCGCTGGGTTTCGGACCTGCAGGACGCCCTGGACCGGACCGGCCAGGCCGTGCGCA
This sequence comes from Actinomycetota bacterium, assembly GCA_046538055.1. GTDB lineage: Bacteria > Actinomycetota > Acidimicrobiia > Spongiisociales > ZC4RG35 > ZC4RG17. Next base: position 4,393 of record JBKHJQ010000257.1, on the reverse strand, counting down.
ACGCCTGGGAATCCACCCGGGAGGAGCGTGTGGCCGCCCTGGAATCGGCCAAGAAGGCCGCCAAGGAACTGGGTGATGCACTGGAGAAAGGCGTGGACGCCGCCCGCCAGCGCTGGGACACCGAGAGCGGCGAGACGGAGCCGCCCGCCGGCGGGGCGGAGACCTCTCCTCCTCCGCCTGACCAGACCTCACCGACCCCGCCCCCGGCCACCGGGCCGGAGCCGGGTGCTGAAGGCGGCGAGCCGGACCGGACCTGACGCCGGAACAGGCGATGTCTCAGTCGGGGGTGAGGTACTCGTCGGGATCCAGGGCGTAGGGGCGCCACTGGCCCACCATGTCTCCCAGGGGGAGCACACTCTCGTGGAGGGAGACGTGGCGGGCGGCCAGTGACTCCCGCCGCCGGCGGACCCGCTCCCACATCTCGGGGTAGCGGGAGGCGATCTCCTCCCGCAGGTCGGCGTCCGCCACGGCGAAACCGTCCTCGATCTGTCCCACACCCAGGGCGGGATCGTCGGCTACGACGGTGAAGTCGGCTTGAACCACCATCCCCGAGCCGGCCCGCATCTGCGAACCGGAGAACACGAACACGTTCTCCCATTCCCCCAGGCCGATGTGGCTGCAGGGGTCGTAGGCGGGGGACTGTCCCGCCTGGTGGATGGGCCCGGTGGCGGCCTGCCAGAGCTCGTCGCCGGTCACCCCCTCTCCCAGGCGGCGGAGGAAGCCGGCGTATCCCCGATAGATGGGAGCGAACAGCCGCTCCACGATGTCCCGCCGCTCCGCCGGCAGGTCACCGGGGCCGGCCGCCAGCACCTGGACACGACCCACGTTGGCGCAATAGCCCTCCACCGCGGGCGGGTAGTACATCATGGCGCTGTCACCCGACTCGGCGGTGGCCGGGCCCGGAGGGTCCATGCCGGCTCGCTGGCGGTCCACACCCAGATGGACGATGGGCCAGTCGTGCAAGCCGCCGTCCGCGGCCAGAGCCTCGATCCCGGCCAGCCGGTAGGCGTTCTCCCCGGAGGCGATCGCCACTGTGCCCGCTTCCGCCACCGAGGCGAGCGCGGCCGCCGAGGCGGGGACGGGGTCCTCCAGCCACAGCGGGGCCGCCGGGGTGAGGGCGGCGTGCAGGGCCCGGGCGGTGGGAAGGTCGAAACGCCAATGGCAGTCGTAGGCGATCTCGACCCCCGGGTCCGTCTCGGCCCGCAGCCACGCTGCCGACTCGGCCAGAGCCCGGACTGCCCGGGATGAGAGGGTGGCATCGGTGGCGAGGCGGCGGGTGTCGAACACGTCCATGTCCAGTTTCACGCATCGGAAGCCCGCCCGGGCCGCTTCGCGCACTCGCTCCCGGATCGCCTCGGGAGACACGGTCTCGGTCTCCGCCGTCCAGTAGAGGTCGCCCACCTCGGTGTTCCCGCTCTCAGACGCCCAGAAGGGAATGCGGGAGCGGAGGAGGGCATCCACCGAGCCCAGCCCCTCCCCGGCGTGGAGATCGGCGTACACCGGCACACGGTCCCGGTACCTGCCGCCCAGCAGCCGCCACACCGGTTCGCCCCGGAGCTTCCCGGCCAGATCCCAGAGGGCGGTCTCGATACCGGAGACGGCGTGCATGCCCGCCCCCGCCCCGGCGGGGCCGCTGGAGGCGGAGAGGGCCATCTGCATCCGGGTGGTGAGGGTGCGGATGTCGCGGGGGTCGGCCCCATGCAGCAGCGTGCCCAGCTCACGGGCGATGGCGGGGAGGCCGGGAGCGAAGAAGCACTCCCCGATCCCGAAGGGGCCCTCGTCGGTGTCGATGCGGATCAGGGTGTAGTCGAAGTTGGCTTCCACCACGGCGGTGGACACGTCGATGATCCTGGCCATGGACTCAGTCCTCCTCGCCCCACGCCGGCAGGCGGTGGAGGGAGAGCAGGTGGTCGAGGTCGAAGGGGCCGGGGACGGTGCCCGACTCTGCGAGGGGCTCGTCGTAGCTGGCTCCGAAGCCCTCCCGCCCGGTGGCCAGGTGGGCATCCATCTCCATCCGGGCTGCTCGCTCTTCCCCCTCGCCGATGGCGGCGAGGATGGCCCGATGCTGGGCGGGACGGGCCGTCGTAACCCCCGGGAAAGCGGACGACAGCACGATCAGCTCGGCGGTGGCCGGGGCCAGTGATGCCAGCCACAGCTCGAAGACGGGATTGGCGGACGCCCGGGCCACACCCATGTGGAAGGCTATGTCCAGTTGAGCCGACAGCACTGGATTGGCTTCCCCCTCCAGGCGGTCCAGGACCGCTCCCAGCAGGCCGACCTGATGGCGGGAACGACGCAAGGCGGCGGTGGCGGCGGCCTCCACCTCGATGAGGCGGCGCGCCTCCAGGATATGGCGGGGTGAGATGCCCCGGCGCAGAACCCAGCGCTGGACACCGTCCACCACGGTGCCCGCCCGGGGGTGGGCCACGAAGCTGCCCCGGCCGGGGACGATGTCTATCAGGTCCCGCTCCGCCAGCTCCCTGATCGCCTCCCGGACGGTGGGCCTGCCCACCCCGAAGGTCTCCGCCAGAGCCCGCTCGGAGGGGAGGATGCTTCCCGGCATCAGCTCCTGGCGCATGATCCGGTCCTCCAGGTGGCGCGCCACGTGAGAGCGAGATGCGGTCTGACCGGTCATACCAGTAGTATGCCGGGGATGAATCGAGCCCGTCAAGGCCGAACCCATCCGACGGACGCCTCGTGAGGTCGATCCGGGCCGAACCGCTGGTGCGAACCTCGTCCCGCCTGGGGGAGAGTCCCCGCTGGGACCATCGACGGGGGGAACTGGTGTGGGTGGACATCCTGGGTCGTCTCGTCCACCTCTCGAACCCTGACGGGACCACCCGCTCCTTTCCCGTGGACCGGGAGGTGGGCTCGGTGGCCCTGTACGGGGAAGGCGCCTACCTCCTGGCTCTGCGGGACGGTTTTGGCGTGTGGGAGGATGGGACGCTCCGATCGGTGTCGACGGTGGACGCCCCGGGCCTGAGGCTGAACGACGGGGCGGTGGACCCGGCCGGTCGCTTCCTGGCGGGCACCACCGGGCTGGAAGACGGCGGGATGGTGGGCCGGGTCTACTCCCGGGAGGTGGACGGCTCGGTGCGGGTGGTCCTGGAAGGGGTGAGCATCTCCAACGGCCTGGCCTGGAGTGACCACGGCGCCACCCTCTACTACGTGGACTCGGCCGCGGGAGGGGTGGACATCTTCGACTACGACGCCGGCACCGGAACGCTGTCCAACCGCCGCCGCCACATCGAGGTGCCTCCGGCGCTGGGCGTGGCGGATGGCATCGCTCTCGACGCCGAGGGCTGCCTGTGGGTGGCGATATACGGGGGCGGGCAGGTATGCCGCTACTCCCCGGCGGGGATGCTGATCGCCCGGGTGGACGTCCCCGCCGCCCAGACCACCGCCTGCTGTTTCGGCGGGCCCCAGCTAGACACGATGTTCATCACCACCGCCACCCAGCACCTCGACCTGTCCCGGCCCGAGCACGCCCTGAGCGGGGGGCTGTTCGTGGCCGAACCGGGCTGTGGGGGCCGGCCCGAGAGGGTTGTCCCCCTCTCCCGCTGACGGCGGTCAGCTCACGACCAGCGGGAGGCCACGATCTTGCGGTCGGTGAAGAAGAGGTAGGCCTCGCCCCGCCCGTGCAGGTCCCCGTAGGCCGATTCCTTCAGGCCTCCCAGGGTGGCCCAGGCCTGGGTGGCGGGAACGCCCACATTGATGCCGATGTTGCCCACCGGCACCCGGCTCTCGAAGTAGCGGGCCGCGGATCCGCTCTCGGTGAAGATCATGGCCGAGTGCCCGTAGCGGCTGGCGTCGATGAGCTCCAGGGCCTCGTCCAGGGTGGCGACGGGGCTGATCGCGGCCACCGGCCCGAACACCTCCTCGCGGGCTACCTCCATGTCAGGGGTCACCCCGTCGAGGACGGTGGGTCCGACAAAGGCGCCGTTCGGCCACTCGGGTACCTGGACGCCGCGTCCGTCGAGGACCGGGACGGCTCCCTCGGCCACGGCCCGGTCGATGGTGGCGGTTATGCGGTCCCGGGCTTGGTGGGAGACGACCGGGCCCAGGTCCACCGTCTCGTCCAGGCCGCTTCCCAGCCTCCAGTCGCCCAGGGCTTTCACCAGCCGGTCCCGGACGACCGGGTAGGCGTCGCCCACCGGGACCAGCACCGAACCTGCCAGACAGCGCTGGCCACCGGCGCCGAAGAACGAGGACAGGGCGGCCGCCACCACCCGGTCCGGATCGGCGTCGGGCATCACCACGAAGTGGTTCTTGGCTCCTGTGGCGGCCTGGGCCCTCTTGCCCAGAGCGGCGGCCCGGGCGTAGAGCTCGGAGCCCACCCGGGTGGAGCCGACGAATGAGAAGCCCTCGATATCGGGATGCTCCAGGAGTGAGC
>JBKHJQ010000256.1:0-4482 GCA_046538055.1 Actinomycetota bacterium | reverse complement strand
GCCTCCACCTGGGGGATACGAGCGGTCTCGGGCACCGGGACGGTGCTGGCGAAGGCCGCCCCCTCCTCCCCGAAGGGATAGCGAACCACGTACCCGGTGACCGAGCGGGCCACATAGTTGAGAAGCAGGGAGGTGATGAGCAGAGGCACCCGCAGCTCGGTCTGGCCCAGGGCGGGGAGCAGCGCCCACATCCCACCCACCACGGCACCCGCCACCAGGGCCAGGGGCACCACCAGCGGCCCGGGGCCCGGCACCAGGATGGCGGTCATCGTGCCGGCCAGTGCCCCCATGAGCATCTGGCCTTCCCCGCCCAGGTTGAGGATCCCCGCCCGGAAGGCGAGGGAGAACGCCAGGGCCATGCCCACGATGGGGATGGAGCGTCCCAGGGTGTTGCGCAGACCGTTCCCGGTGAAGCCTCCCACCAGCATCTCACCGAAGGCGTCGAGGGGCGACCCGCCGGTGACGGCAATGACACCGCCGCCCAGCCCGAAGGCCACCACCATGGCCAGCGTTACCGGATGACCCAGAAGGTCCCGCAGGCGTCGCGCCCAGGTCTCAGCCACCGACCGCTGCCCCTCCCGTCATGTGGAGCCCGATCTCGGCCTCGTCCACGGCCCCGGGATCCAGCTCCGCCACGATCCGCCCCTCGTACATCACCAGGATGCGGGTGGACAGGGCCAGGATCTCGCTCAGCTCCGCCGACACCAGCAGGATCCCCTGCCCCCGGTCCCGGGCTGCCAGCAGCTCGGAGTGGATGAACTGTATGGCTCCGATGTCGACGCCGCGGGTGGGCTGCTCGGCGATGATGAGCGGCGACTCGTGGCTCATCTCCCGGGCCAGCACCACGCGCTGGAGGTTGCCTCCCGAGAGAGTCCCGGCCCTCACCCCGGTGTGGGACACCCGGATGCTGTAGCGGGAGACGAGCCCCCCGGCATGGCTCTCCACCGCCTGAGAGTCGAGCCACCGGCCCTTGCGCAGCTTCCGCGAGCGCTGATATCCCATCAGGAGGTTCTTGGTCACAGAGGCGGCCGCCACCGTCCCCACCCGGTGGCGGTCCTCGGGGATGTAGGACATCCCTGAGCGCCGCCGCTCGGCCACGTCCGCCCGGGTGATATCCCGGCCGGCCAGGTGGACGCTCCCGCCCTCCACGGGTCGAAGCCCGACGATTGCCTCTATCAGCTCGGTCTGGCCGTTGCCGGCCACGGCCGCGATGCCGACCACCTCCCCGGACCGGATCTGGAAGGTGGCATCCCGGACGGCCTGGAGGCCGTGGGCCCCCTCCACCGTCAGCCCGGCCACCGACAGCACCGGTTCGCCGGCCCGTCGCCCCCCGACCGCCTGGACGCCGTCGACGTCGCGGCCGGTCATGTGGCGGGAGATCTCCTCGGGAGTGGTGGAGGCAGGATCCAGCTCCGCCACCGCCCGGCCCTGGCGAAGGACCGTGATCCGATCGGCCACCGCCATGACCTCGGCCAGCTTGTGGGTGATGAAGAGAATCGTGCGTCCCGCGTCCCGGAGGCGGCGCATCACCTCGAAGAGCCGGTCGCGCTCCTGAGGGGTGAGGACCGCGGTGGGCTCGTCCAGGATGAGAACCGAGGCGTCCCGGTAGAGCGCCTTGAGTATCTCGACCCTCTGCAGCACACCCACGGGGAGATCCTCCACCTTCTCCCCCGGGTCGACGGCCAGACCGTAGGAATCGGCCAGCTCCTCCACCTTCTGGACGGCTCGCCGCCCGTCTATCCATCCCAACCGGGAGGGCTCCTGGCGGAAGATCACGTTCTCGGCGACGGTGAGGCTGGGGAACAGCTTGAACGCCTGGTGCACCATCCCCAGTCCCAGGCCGATGGCATCCAGGGGAGAGCCGATGCGTACCGTTCGGCCCTGGACGGCGATCTCCCCCTCCTCCGGCTCCAGCAGCCCGTACAGGACCGACATCAGGGTCGTCTTGCCGGCCCCGTTCTCCCCGACGATGCAGTGGATCTCCCCGGCGCGGGCGACCAGATCCACTCCGTCACAGGCCAGCACTCCGGGGAACCGCTTGGTGATTCCCCGGAGTTCCAGCTCGGCTGTCACTCCCCCTCAGCCCTCCATGACCGGATCGGGAACCTCGATGTCCCCGGCGATGATTCCCTCCGCCGCCTCCCGGACCTGATCGACGATGTCGGGATGGTCGGCGATGATGCACTCGGAGTCGTCCAGCTCGTCCTCCTCCAGCGCCATGACGCCGACCCCTCCCTCGGCCAGGCCCACGGACGTGAACGGCTCGGCCTCTCCCTCCAGCACCAGGTCGATGGCCGTCTCCACCGCCACGTCCACGTGCTTGAGGTTGTTGTCGACGATCACGTCGGGGGCCACCGGGCAGTTGTTGACGTCCGTGCCGTAGGTGAAGAAGCCCTCCTCCTGGGCGGCCTCGAACACTCCGATGTCGGAGCCGGCCCCCACGGAGAAGATGTGATCGAGATCCTGTGCCGCCAGCGAGAGGGCCTGTTCCTTGGCCCGGGCGGGATCGGCGAACGGGTTGTCGCCTCCGATCACCACCTGCGTGTCCGGCTCCAGCTCGTCGTTCACCGACTGGGCGCCCAGATAGAAGCTGTCCGACCAGCGGTGGAAGAAGGGGATGTCGAGCGCGATCACCGACCCGATCCGGTTCGTCTCGGTGAGGTTGCCGGCCATGATGCCCAGCAGGTAGGCCCCTTCGTGCTCCCGGAAGCCCACGCAGTAGAGGTTCTCGGCCGGCTCCTCGGGGCAGTCGTCCACGAGGATGAAGTCCTGGTCGGGATTGGCCTGGGCGAACTCCTGGCCCAGGTCGGTGAGCTGGAAGGTGGTGAGCACCACGATGTCGGGGTTCTCCTCCACCGCCGCCTCGACGTTCGCCCGGCTGCTGGAAGGGTCGGTCGACTCGAACGTCTCGAAGGTGCCGCCCAGCCGCTCGGCCACCGCCTGGGTGCCGATCTCGCCCATCTCCAGGAACTCGTTCTCGCCGATGGGATTGGGTGTCACGTAGATGAAGCGGGGGCCATCCTCAGCTTCGGTGGATTCCGGCTGGGTGTCTTCCGCTCCCTCGTCCGCCACCGTCGTGTCCCCACCTGCGGTCGTGCCGGCACCCTCGTCATCGGCTCCCCCGCACGCAGCCAGCCCCAGTGCCAGGGCAGCGATGAGCGCCAACCACATCTTCGACTTCGTCACTCTGGTCCTCCCGGTCGCTGGTCGGTTGTGTCGATTCGGACCGGGCAGTCCTCGAACCGCCGGCCCCGAGTTGTCTGACAACTGGGCGTGGAGAGTAGCATCCCGGCCGATGGCACCTGCAAGGAGAACCGCCCCATGACCCGGTATCTGGCAGACCATCTGATAGCCATGGATGGCGAGCCCGCCGTGGTGGAGCAGGGGGCCGTCGACGTGGAGGACGGCCGCGTGGCCTGGTCGGGCCCGGCGGAAGAGGCCCCTCCCTACGACGGCGCCACCGAGAGGCTCTCCGGGCTCCTCATCCCCGGACTGGTCAACACGCACTCCCATACCCCCATGGTGCTGCTTCGGGGAGCCGGGGAGGGTCTGCCCGTGGGACGCTGGCTCACCGAGGTCATGTGGCCGCGGGAGGGCCGGCTCACGCCCGAGGACGTGTGGTGGGGCATGACCCTGGGAGCGGCGGAGCTGCTCACCAACGGCATCACCACCACCCACGAGATGTACTTCTTCTCCCGCTCTGTGGCGGAGGCGGTGGAGGCGGCCGGTATTCGGACGGTGCTCACCCCTCCCATCCTCACCGGAGATGCCCTTGCCCGGTTCGGGACCTGGGAGGAGCAGCTCGAGGAGATGGTCTCGCTGGCGGACGACTACGCCCGCCACCGGTCGATAACGGTCGGGATGGGGCCGCATTCCGCCTACGCCGTGCCGGAGGAGCCCCTGCGAGCAGTGGTGGAGACTGCCAGGACGAGCGGCATGCACGTCCACATCCACGTGGCGGAGGCGCGGGACGAGGGTGACGCCATCACCGAGCGGACGGGTATGACCGTGCCCCGCTATCTGGAGAGCCTGGGCATGTTCGAGGCCCGGGTCGTGGCCGCCCACGGAGTATGGCTCACCGGCGACGACATCTCGCTGCTGGCGCGCCACGAGGTGGGAGTCGCCCACTGCCCCATGTCCAACGGCAAGCACGCCTCGGGGATGGCCCCGGTGGCCGAGATGAGGGCCGCGGGAATCCCGGTGGCCTTCGCCACCGACGGCCCCTCCTCTCACGATCGGCTGGATCTGTTCGAGGAGATGCGGGCCGGCCTGCGTCTCGCTCGCCTGCGCGCCGGCGACGCGGCAGCCATGGGGCCGGCGGATGCGCTCGCCATGGCCACCAGGGAGGCGGGACGTGCCCTGGGCCGGGACGACCTCGGGCATCTGGGAGCGGGGGCCCGGGCCGACATGGTGCTGATAGACACGGGAGCACTGGGGCCCGTGGTCGAGCCCGCCGACGTGCTCACCCACCTGGTCTACTCC
>JBKHJQ010000255.1:0-4518 GCA_046538055.1 Actinomycetota bacterium | reverse complement strand
CATCCAGGGTGGCGAAGGCCCGGGCCACACCCGAGTCCTCCGTCAGCGGCACGGTCGCCAGCTGGGTGAAGCCCTGCCGGAAGCAGTGGAGCACCACCCACAGCATCGTCAACCGGGCCGCGTCGTAGCGTCCCGATCCCGGATACAAGCTGAGGAAGAAACCTCCGGCCAAAAGCGACAGGACCATCCCTCCCCCCAGGGCGAGGTCTGATCCGGCCGCGGTGAACACCACCTCGTTGTGGTAGAGCACCGGCGACCTTCCGGCGATGAGGCCCGCCAGGGCCAGGCCCAGGCCGTCCACCAGGACGGCCGCCGCCACCCCCACGGCCGAAGCGAAGGCAGATGTGAGGGTGAATCGGATCAGGCTGTCGGCACGGGGAGCTGCTTGGGGATCGGTGCTGGTTCCGGTGTCCACGCCCCGACATGCTATCCGGGCAGCCTCTGCGGTCTACCTCTTGTGCCCCCGGGCATGCCGGCACCACCCGCCCGGCCTCATCCGCCTCACCGGCGCTTGCGGCGCATGAGGCGCTCCAGCGTCTCCGATTCGGACACTACCGGAGGAGGCGCCCTCTCGGCGGCCGCCTCCTCCAGGACCTGATCGACGCGGCGGCGCTCCCGACGACGCTCCGACTGGATGCCCTCTCTCCACTCGCTCATATCCTGTGGCCGGAGCACCAGCCGTCGCAGTGCCACGTCTGCCAGGAAGAGGGCCAGGGCCGCGCCCACCAGCCAAGCTGCCGCGGGAAGGAGGGCATCTCCCCGGGCAGGTGCCTGATCGAAGGAATCGGCCGGCTCGATGTCGATGCGCCCCCCTGTCGCGTCTGCGGCCAGCCTCATCGCCGCCATGTCCGGCTGGCGGAAGGCGAACTCCTCGGCGTAGCCGGACACGGCCCCTCCGCTGGCGGTGACCCCGCTCCCGTCGGAGCGCTCCAGTGTCACCGCCACCCAGTAGGCACCGGTCTCGGATACCGCCACCGACCCGGCGAAGGTGGTCTCCCCGGTCTGGGTGAGGGGGACGGTCCGGGCGTCCCCGCCCGGGGTCCGGACCCGGGCCACCGCCGCCCCGTCCAGGACCGGCTCATCCGCCTCGAACTCGATCCCGAGCGTCCCTCCTTCGATGGTCACCTCGGGCGGTGTCTCCCGCCCCGCCGGGAGCGTCTCCCGGACTACGGAGCCCCAGAAGTCCACGAATCCCTCCCACGTGATCCAGCCTGCGGACCATCGGGAGGTAGCGTCCGACGTCCACGCCGATGCCCGGCCCAGGCCGCGCTGCCAGCTGGCGAGGAGGGGATCGCCCGGGCCGACCTCGAGGGCGGTGGTGGCGGTGGGCTTGGCCTTGGTGGCGACGTAGCCCAGCAGCGGCGGAGCCTCCACCAGCTCGTCGGTGACGGGAGAGGGAGAGCCCAGGGCGGGGAGGAAGCTCCCCTCGTTGACGAGCCCGCGTGCGGCCGCCAGCGTCTCTTCGACGAATATCTCGGGAACGGACTGGAGATCCCGTCCCGGGTAGAAGCGGCCCCCTCCCACGTCCGCCATGCGCCGCAGGGTGGCCCCGCTCCCCTCCCCCGTACCCAGCACCGAGAGAGTGATTCCGGCATCGGCGATCTGGCGGGCGATGGGGACCAGGTTCGCCTCGTTGGGGTCCCACCCGTCGGTGAAGAGCACGATGTGCCGCATTGCGCCTTCCACTCCCTCCAGCTCCTCCAAGGCGGCCTCCAGTCCCCGGGCGATCTCGGTGTCACCGTCGGCGGTGATCGGCCCCAGGGCCGCCTCCACAGCCGGAGCGTCGGGTTTGGACTGGAGAGGCAGGACCCAGTCGGTGCCCCCGGCCACTGCCAGGACCCCCACGCTGTCCTCTCCCGACAGGGCCTCCACCGCCGCCGCCGCGCCTGCCTTGGCTATGTCGGTCTTGACCGTCCCACCCTCGTTGAAGTTCCCTTCCCGGCAGTGGCACGCGCCCATCGACCCCGACGAGTCGATCACCAGCACCTCAGCCACGGGCTGACGGCGAATCAGGTCGTCGGGATTGGAGGACACCGGCAGGACGGCCTCCAGAGGGCTCTCGTGGTAGTCGCTCATCCCGTACGCCTGATCGCCGCCCACTACCACCAGGCCCCGGCCCAGGTCCTCCACATACGAGGCAACCGCCTCGCTCGCGTGGTCCCCGGGCCGGGGAACGTTGACCAGAACCACCGCGTCGTAGGCCAGCAGTCCCTCCCGATCGGGGATGGTGCTGCGGCGATCGACGCTCAATCCACCCGCCTCCAGGGCGCGGGCCAGCTCGTCGCCCTCGTCCGGCACTCCCTCCACGACCGCCACCCGGGCGGGGCCCAGCACCCGGTACACACCGGAGGAGACGTCGTTCTCGGGCCGGGTGTCGAAATCGGACGAGGCCGTCACCTCCACGATCTCGAATCCTGCCGAGGACGTCGGGATCTCCACCGACACCTCCGTGCGTCCCGGCTCCACGTCCACCTCCCGGGTGATGGTGTCGCCGTCGGACGTACGGAACTCGACGGTGGCGCTCCCGCTCTGGTTGGATCGGAGCACGGCGGTTGCCTCCACCAGCTCACCCACGCGCGCCGTGGCGGGAACACGCACCGTCTCCACCAGCACATCGGCGCTGTGGGCACTATCCAGCACGACCACGTCGACCGCCACCCCGTCGCCGGCCAACCGCTCCGTGGCCGCCGCCAACCCCGAGGTCGTGGGGACCGCATCCGTCAGGACCACCACCCGCCTCGACCCCTCCGTGGGGAGGAGGGACCCGGATGCCACCAGTGCTCCCGCCAGGTCGGTGGAACTGCCGTCTACCTGTGTGCGGATGCCGTCGAAGGGACGGACCGGTCCCACCGCCCTGTCCAGGGAGACGCCGCTTCCGAAGACCGCGACACCCGCCCGAGCGGAGGGCCGGTCCCCCTCCAGGGCCGCCTCCAGGAACTCCTCCTGCGCCTGGCGGGCTTCCCCTCCCACCGACTCGGACCGATCCACCAGGAAGAGGACCGACCGGGTGGAGACCGAGCGTTCCAGGTGGGGACCCGAAGCTGCCACCACCAGGAGGACGCTGGCGAGAACACGGGCGATCACCGCCCACCGGTGCTGGCGGGGCGGGACACTGCGCCTGCCTCGCCGGGCGACCGCCCAGACGACTGCCACAACCGGGACGACCGCCACCAGGACCCAGGGACGATCGAACCTCATGCCGTCGCCTCACGGCGCCGTCCGGCCAGCCCGGGCCGCTGGTGGGCCACCCACCACTCCAGAGCCATCAGCAGCAGGGCCGCCCCGATCACCCATGGTGCCCACTCCCGGATGAGGAATCCCGGCTCCTCGGCCGCCCCCGGGGCGGGCGCGACCGCGATCTCCCGGCTGGGGCCGGACGACTCCCCGGCAGCGAAACGACGAACCGCCACCTCACCGGCCGTCACCTCTCCCTCTCCCTCCACGTACTCCACCCGGTAGATTCCCGGCCGGTGGGTGTCGGTGAACACCCCGGCGTCGGAAGGAAGCTCACGGGTCTCCCCGCCCGGCATCAGAACCCGTGCCCGCGCCCCGGCGGGTGTGACCAGTCCGATGGGAGCACCCGCCGGTTCGGTGGAGACGGCCCCGGCCTCCCTGCCTCCCAACCACTGGAACAGGTTGGACCCGAGGATGGGGAAAGCCACCTGCACGGGAAGATTGGAGTGGGCCAGGTCGAAGGTGGAGTACACGACCCTGTGCCCGTCCACCTCACCCAGGAGCATCAGGGGCGTGGGGCCCGAGGACACGAGAGGCAGCCATGTTAGGGACTCGACCGTCTGCGCCTCGGCCACAGCCACCTCCGACAGGTCCACCCCGTCGAGCACGGGGTCGCCCGGACGGGAGAAGGTGACCGCCAGGTTCCGCTCCACCCCCGTGAGCTCCATGCCTTCCGGCACCGTCTCGGTGCGCATCAGCCAGGCGGGACGATCGATCTCCGGGAGGGGGCCGCCGTCCACCACCAGCACATCTGCCTGGCCGGGCTCCTCACCCATGGTCACACCCGGAGTCGACTCGATGAGCGCAGTGAGAAACGGGGACCCTGCCCCCTCCACCGCCACGGTTCGCTCCGCCGCTCCCCCGATGACCAGGTGGGCCGCATCATCGAGGCCCAGGGCGTCCTCGTTGCCGGCCAGGCGGGCCGTGAGGACGCTGCCCGGGCCGGCGGCGACGGGAATCACCTCCGAGCGGGCGTCCAGCCCGGGGACGGTGATGTCCGCCCCGCCCGCCGCCAGACCATCAACCTCCAGGTCCACCCGCACCGCCTGATCATCCCCCCCGTGGTTCTCGACCTGGACGAAGACGCGGGCGGCTCCCTCCGCCGACGGCTCCGCATCGAACCCGGCGATGGACAGGTTGGGAGCGCGATCGTCGAAGACGAGATGGCTGGCTCCCACCACCGGCTCCTGGGGGAGGGGAGCCGTTCCCCCGTCGGAGAAGATGACCACCTTCGTGTCCCGGTCGGGTGCCGCCAGGCCGCGGGCCAGCCGCACGGCCCCGGAC
>JBKHJQ010000254.1:0-4544 GCA_046538055.1 Actinomycetota bacterium | reverse complement strand
GCCACCGGCTGGAGGTCGGGCGCCTCTTGACGACAGGGTCATCCCGCCAGCTCGCCGATCGATACAAGAGCGGCGAGCTTCTGCCGGGTGCGCCCGAGATGGCCCCGGAGGTCGGGCCGGGCTCACGGCGGGAGGGCAACCACACTGACTAGATCGTCCGTCCGCTGCTGACGATCGTCGACGGACGGGGTGTTGTACGCCGAAGGGGACCTTTCCCGCCTCGACCCCTGAGACAGTGCCAGCCGTCCTACTGCGACGTTGTCGATCCTGCTCTCCAACGGCCTGGAGGTCGCCGGGTCAGCCGGACTCCTCGGACGAATCCAGGTCGACGATCGCCCTGCCCACGCTGCCCACCAGCATGCCGAAGGCACCCACGATGAACAGCCACGTCCCCGCCGGCTTGAGGGACTCCCACAGGAAGAAGACGCTCCCCACCAGGAAGGAGGTGTTGCCCACCAGTCCCAGGCTGGTGTGGATCCACTCGTAGTTGCGGACGAACTCCCGCAGCGCCGCCCTGGTCCGGTGATGACGTTCGTCTTCCCTCTCGGAGAGATCCATCTCTTCGCGTCCTACCCCGACGCCACAGTGCGAAACCGCCATCACCGTCATGGCCATGGCCGTCCGGGGTGCGAGCATCGCGGGACCGACCATGGGGAGGCACCGGGCCACCGCCGCCGGGTCGACGGTCGAGGACCTCGACGAGGTCACCGATGGCCTCTGCTCCCGGGACGTGGAGTTCGAGGAGGTCGACTTCGGCAGTGCGGCCAGACCGTCGAAGGGGTGATCCCCTCGCCCCACGGGACCATGGAGGGAGCCTGGTTTCAAGCACAGTGGGGCGACATCCTGGCGGTGTCCACCCCGACGTCGCGTCCCGAAGGCGAGTCCGACCCCCCGGGACCTAGGTCCCCTCACGGCGAGACCAATGGCCTTCGCCTCCGGGACCTGTTGCCCTGGGAAACACCCCTCCCCCTCCCCGAGTATGTGCACAAGTTCACAAGGAAAGGAAGAACATGGCTCGGCGGCTACAAATCGTCGGCATCATCGTGGCAGTGCTGGGAATCGGGTTCATCGGGGCGGGAGGCGTGGCCTTCGCCCAGGTGCAGGACGGGTACGGCTCGCTGGAGGCGTTCAGCGACGCCCAGAACGTCACCTTGAGCTACAACGAGGAGGGACAGCTCATCGACCGGGGCACGACCGAAGGGGCGGACGCCATCATGTCGCTCCTGGTCGACGACTGGGGCTACCCCGTCAACGAGGCGCATCTCGACCCCAACGACCCGGTGGTCAACACCGCCAGCGAGTACATGTACCAGATGGCCACCGTCGGCTATCACGTCCTGAACGGCACCCAGACGGTGGTCCTGGACGAGGCGGTGGAGTACGAGGGCACGGTCTACGAGCCCGGCACCTACGAGTTCGAGGTGGACGGCCGCTACTGGACCGACTTCGACCGCACCCATCCCATCGAGGGCCCTGCCCGGGAGATGGCCTGGAGCGGCACCGCCCACGGCCTGTTCGCCGAGCTGGGTGTCGGCACCGTCACCCACTCCGCCCTGCAGCTGGGCCTGGGACTGGCCGGCGCCTTCGCCGGGGTAGGGTTCCTGGCTCTGATCGGCGGGGCCGGCCTGATCTGGGCGGCCCGGGCCCGGGACGAGAAGGAACTGGTGGCCCCCCAGATGCCCCGAGAGGAGATGCTGGTCGGCTGAACTCCACAATCCGCAACCGACCGATGGGGCCCCCGTACGGGGGCCCCATCTCTTCGTCGACAATCCGGCGAGGGCCGCGCCGAGGGGCCGGGTCAGATGCCTTCCACCGGCACCATGGACAGCGCGGGGTCGGTGGCGGGGACGTAGGTCTCCTCGTAGCCCAGTTCCCTCCGGACGATGTTGGCGCCCCGCACCAGCGACACCATCTTGTAGAAGGCCTGGACGCGGCTCATCCCCTGGCGCCCGAACCCGCAGTCGGAGGTGAGGATCAGCCGCTCCGGTTCGATGTGCTTGAGGCAGGTGCGGATCATGTCGGCCACCTCCGCGGGCTGCTCCACCTGCAGGGAGCGGTGGTTGAGGATCCCCACCGCGATCTTCTTGTCCGCCGAGATCATCCTGGCGTAGAGGGGAAGCTCCGCCAGCTGGTTGGAGGCTCCCTCCAGGCACAGGACGTCCACGTCGAGCTGGTCGTAGTAGGGGAGGGCGGGCTCGTAGGTCAGCTCGGGATCGAAGACCCGCTGGCCGGCCGGGCTGCCCCAACAGGCATGGGCCCACACCTCCGTGCGGTCCCGCAGGCCCCGCACCTCCCGATTGAAGGCCTCCAGCCACGTGTCGGGAGGGAAGGGAGGGTGGGCGTCGTGGATGGTCTGGTGGATCTCGGGCTCTTCGATCTGGATGACGGGGGCGCCGGCGTCGGCCAGGGCGTGGTACTCCCGGTTGAGGGCATCGGACAGCGCCACCAGCAGGTCCTCGGGGTCGGCGTAGTGGTCGTTGCGGGCCATCAGGGTCAGGATCTGGGCGGAGGCGGAGCCGACCTTGCAGGGACGGTCGGTCATCGCCGCCATCGCCCGGTAGGCCCGGTCCAGCTCCAGGCGGGTCTCCCCGATGGGGCCGGTGACATGGGGAGTGAGGCGGGTCTCCACCACCTCCCACATCAGGTCGCCCGGCCCCCGGTCGGCCGACAGGAACCCGGCCGGCTGCACCTCCAGGGCGGCGGGGCCGATCCCCTCGATCCGCTCCAGCGGGTAGGAGACCCAGGACCGTCCCGCCCAGTCGTCGTCCAGGCGGCAGTCCCCGTCCACCATGATGTCGATCCCGGCCCGGTGCTGCATGGCCACATATGCGGCCAGGGTGTCGAGGTGCTGCTCCCGGTAGGCACGCCGGGAGAAACCCACCGAGAGCGGGAGGCCCCGCAGGTTCTCGGTGTACCAGGAGGGACGGGGCAAGGCGCCGGTGGTCGTGGTCGGCAGGGTCTTGTCTGCGGTGGCAACGAACACGGTATGGCTCCAGTGGGATGGCAGTCTAGGGGACGGCTTCAGCTCGCCCTCGAGCCGAGGGTAACGGCCTCATCGAATGCGGGCCGGAACCGGTCGACTCTGTGGCATGACCCCAACCGAACCCAGTGCAGGGGGGAGCGTCAGAGGTGATCGCGGGGGAGCTGCTCGTCCCAGTCGAGCGAATGAATGCGGGTGTCTCCCTCGTAGGCGTCGAGCCTGGCCCGGATCCTGAACCTCTCGGTGTCCGAGGTCATGATCGTGTGCGCCACGGTCCGCACCTCCCATGTCCCCCGCTTGAAGCGACGCATCCACCAGGTCTCACCCCGCAGGGATCCGTAGTCGTTGGCTTGGAAGGTGTATGTCTCGGTCGCCCGGGTCTCGATCTCGAGATCGATGTCGTCGATCCGGTAGGTACCGACGTCGTTGACCACCTCCAGGCGCGACTCGTCCCGGACCAGGTCCCGTACCACGTTCCAGGTCTGCTCCGGCATCCGGATGACGGTCTTGGGGAGGGGCGGGCCCGCTTCGGGCGGCCCGAAGGGCCACTCCCGCACCTCCTGGCCCCGGAGGGGCCGTACGGGGAGGGTGAGGCTGCTGAAGGAGGGATGGATGGTGAGCTTCACCGGCTCGGGGGCGGGCCAGGCCAGCGGCCAGTACACCGTGGAGACGGACAAGCGGAGGCGGTGGCCGGCGGGGATGTTCTGGGCGATGTCGTTCATCCGCACCCGCACCCGGTACCTCTCTCCCGGCACCAGCCGCTCAGGATGCTCGTGGCCGTTGCGGTGGGTGAGGTTGAGGAGGCCGTAGGTGACCCGGGTGGCCCGGTCGTCGGGCAGGACGTCCGATAGGCGAACCGCCACCATCGCCACCGGACGGTCCACCTCCACCTCCAGGTCCACCACCGGGGCGCCCAGCATCTCGATGTCGCCGGGGAGGGGCTCGGTCTCGAACACCAGTGCCCCTCCGTCGTCTTCCCGCTGGTCGTGGGGCAGGTCGGGTGGCGCCCCGTAAGAGCACCATTTCCCGGCGAAGAGCCCACAGCTCAGAGGCGAGCGGATTCCCAGCGGCTCCTCCTCCCCCGCCGGGCCGCCGCCGGTCACCAGCCGACCCCGGGCCAACCCGAACTCCACCTCTTCGACATGGGGGGAGGGCCACGCCTCCTCGGTCACCCACCGACCGGGGCGTGTCTCGTAGTCGGTTGTTGGAGGCACGCTGGCCTGCATCCAGACGGTCAGGGCCGGCTCGTCGGCCACCCCCGTGTCTCGACCCTTGAGCCACTGGTCCCACCACCGCACCTCCTCTTGCAGGAAGCCGATGGCCGGCCCCGGCCGGCCCAGATGCGGGTACAGGTGCCGCCACGGGCCGATCAGCCCCCGCCGCGGCACAGCCAGGTTCTCCATCAGCCGGAACACCGAGTTGGAGTAGCCGTCCGCCCAGCCGCTCACCGCCATGACCGGGCACTGGATGGCCTGGTAGTCCTCGCACACCGAACCGTGCCGCCAGTAGGCGTCCCGGCGCTGGTGGCGCAGCCACTCCGCCAGCCACAGGCCACTTCCCCTGT
>JBKHJQ010000253.1:0-4553 GCA_046538055.1 Actinomycetota bacterium | reverse complement strand
CCACCGAATCCCAACACCTCACCACCCTCTACCAACAACTCCAACCCTGACACCCCGTGAGGCCCCGCGGCTCGACACCTCTCTCAGCGTGGCGGGCGGTCAGATCTCGTGCTCGACGGATCTCTCCTCCAGGGCCTCCTTGCCGCCCTGGAGGAAGATCCGCCGCCATTCCCGGAGCTCGTCTTTGCTGACGCCCGTCTCGGCGGCCACCGACACCACCGGCTCACCCATCAGGAGGCGCTTGACCACTCGGGCCCGGTCCTGTCCGTCCCACTCCTCCACCGGCTTCTCGTCCAAGGTGGGCTGATCCCGGATGTGGGCCAGATAGGCATCCACCACCTCGTCGGCGTCACCCAGCATCATCACCTTTCCCCGGTCCAGCCACAGGACCCGGTCGCACTGTTCCCGAACCCTCGCCATGCTGTGGCTGACGATCACCACGGTTCCTGCACCTTCCAACAGGCCGCTCATGGCTGCCGCACTCTTCTCTTTGAAGGAGGCGTCGCCCACTGTGAGCAACTCGTCCAGGAGAACCACCTTGGGCTTGAGGGTCATGGCGATGGCGAAGGAGAGCCGGGACCGCATTCCGGAGGAGTAAGTCGCGACGGGCCGGTCGATGGCATCGCCGATGCCCGAGAACTCCACGATGTCGTCGAACAGCTCCTCCATCGTGGCCCGGGAATGACCGGCAGCCAAGCCACCGAGAATCACGTTGTCCCGACCAGTCAACGAGCCGTTGAAACCCACCCCCAGCTCCAGGAGGGTCGGTCGTTCCGTCCGCCACTCCACAGTGCCCTCGTCGGGAATCAATGTCCCGGCCAGAACCCGCATGAGGGTCGTCTTGCCCGAGCCGTTCTGTCCTATGACCCCCAACGCCTCGCCCTGTTCCACGGTGAGCGAGACCCGATCCAGTGCCACGACCTCACGGCGCTGGCGGCGTCCGATCCGCAGCCTTCCACCCTCGGATGGAAGGCGGCCTGAGTAGAACGGGAAGACGACCCGGATGTCCTTGGCGACGATGGCCGGCTCGCTCATAGATGCTGCACCATGTTGCCTTCGAACCGAACGAAGGTGTAGATCCCGACTACCAGTATTCCCAACGCCCAGGCGGCCGAGAGGACCAGGTCTGTCGAAGTGAAGGAAAAGCTCGAGCCCATCAGGGCTCCCCGGTACACGTTGAGAAAGTGATACAGGGGGTTGATCTCGACCGCGGTCTTTGCCCACTCCGGAGCATTCAGGAAGCGGGGATCGTCTACGGCCCAGATTATGGGGGACAGGTACAGCCACAGACGCGTGACGTAAGGCAGGAGGTTGTGCAGATCCGGGTGAGGCAACGTCCAGCGGGCCGTTAGACAACCGAGACCGAGGTTGAGGGCCAACTGCAGGACGAAGATCGGCACGAATGCCCAGATGGTCAGTGTCGGCCACGTCCCTGCGATCGGCGCGATCAAGGCGAAGAAAGTGACCAGGGAGACGATAAAGCCGATGGCCGACTCCAGCAGGCTTGAGATCGGCAACAGGAGGCGGGGGAAACGTAGATTCACCATCAGGCTGGCATTCTTGGATATGGTGCTGGCCCCACCGGTCATCGTCGTGCTGGTGAACCGGAACACGAACATGCCCGCCACCAGGTAGGCCAGGAACTCGGGATCCCCTCGCCGGGAACCGGCGAACAGGACGCCGAAGACGAAGAAGTAGACGCCGGCCAGGAGCAGGGGATTGAGGACGTACCACACCAGGCCCAAGGTGGTGCTGGCATTGCGGGCCCGGAGGTTGCCCACCGCGAGGAACCAGACGAACTCACGACGCTCCCATAGGCCGCGGATGTAGTCCGCCACCCGCCGGAACGCGGACCGAGACCGCTCTTGTTGCTGGGTACCTACCAAAGGGGTGTCCTTCTCGCCAGGACACGGGCGGCAGAGCCGCCACGTTCGTTCACAGCCTAGGCGCTGACCGCTGTCACTCCGAGAGTCGGCGGTGTCATCCCGACAGGGCCACCTCGTCGATCCGCTCGGGATCCACCGGCAGACAGGGTGTGCCCACTTCCTCCAGCTCGGCCAGGATCTCCCGGTAGCGACGGTTGATCCGTTCCCGCTCCTCCGCCGTCACCTGCGACCGCCAGCGTCCCAGATGACCGGCATCACCGTTCATCTCGGTCTCGAAGTAGGCGGCCACCGGCTGGCTGTCGATTCCGAGGAAATCCACCAGCCGCTGGAAGGTCTTCTCCCGCTCAAAGTGCACCAGTTCCTCCAGGCGAACCACCTCCACCCCGTTGGCAGGCATGGCGGCGACGCCTTGCTGGGCGGCCTTCATCCGGCGCGCCCACCATTCCAGGCCGTCCTCGATGTTGGAAGGTCCCCATCCCAGGTTCACGACTGAGGCGGCGGCGTCCCGCCCGTCGCGCACCATGTGGATGACCTTGGCCCCGGGAAACACCTTGGCAAGGAATCCCCCTGACGCCACGTTGTCGGGGGTGGTCTCCACCCACCGATTCGCTCCCCGCTTGAGGGCGAACGGATCGACCAGGTCGTGCATCAGTGCCTGGAGGGCCCGGGGAAGGTCGTCGCCTGCCCGCTCCCGGAACTGGTCGAGAGCCACGGCCAGTTCCTCGCGCGCGACGATCAGCTGCAGTCCCTTGGGCCCCTCCCCGCCCGGCGGCTCGTACCACCGCTCCATGACACTGTCAGCGAACTCGTCGGGCGTCATACTCCCCGCCAGCGCGGCGGGGAACCCGCGGGGTACGGCGTGGAAGCGAAGCTCGGTGTGGACGGTGGTGATGGAGGTGTGGCGGCCGATCATCCGCCCCACGGCCCATGTCCCGCACCGTCCCGTGCCCCCCACGAAGATCGGCGGCCCCAATCTGGGACGGGCGTCTGCCACTCGGGTGGGTTCCACCTGGATGGCCTGGGTTCCGATGCCGGCGATGTCGCGGAGGGCGACGGTCCGGGTGACGCCGATGGTGGAGGTGGCCTTCGCCGCCTCCTCGGGAGTATCGGCGGCGATGGTCGACAGACCTGTGCGGCGGGCCTCCTCCTCCGCTTCGGGGTCCACCAGCAGGATCACCTCGGCGTCGGGTGCGGTGTCGTCCCGCCACGACATGACCTGATCGACCAGGGGTCCGACCCGAGAGGCGGGGGCGCCCACCAGGTCTATCAGCCAGGTGTCCTTCTCCGCCGCCATCGTCAGTGCCACAGGCGGAGGGGTGACCGGTGGCCGTCCCAGCAGGCGACGGACCGTCCGTGCACCCCGGGCGAGGAGCCTACGCGCGTACCCGGAAGGGCTCTGTTCTTGGGTCATGACAGGAGGGGTCCCACAAGCCGTCGTAGAAGTGAGGAAGGTTAGCGATGGTGCGGGAGTATGACAGAACGACCCTGAGCCTGCCGCGCTTCCGACTCCGGGTCGACCCGCCCGGCCGATAGAGTCCTTGTGTCCCATGTCAACCGCCGAGAAGCCCGACAAGCCGGGAGGGCATACCCCCGCCACCGGCCCCCGAGACACCGAGACGAGAGATCTGGTCGCCCGTCTGGTGGCCGCCGACTCCGACGGGGACCACAGCGTCCGTGACGTGGTGAGGGTGGAGCTGGAGGATCGGCTGATCCGCTCCCGCCGCGATCCGCTATTGGTGGCGGCGGAGCGTTGGTCAGTACGCCTCACCAATGCCCTGCGGCGAGCCGAGCGGGTGGAGAACCAGCTGGCGCGGCTGCGCCAACGCCGCTGGTTCCGACTATCGGACGCCCTCGCCCGCCTGGTCAGCCACCCGCTTCGACTTCGTGCGATACTCCCCGACCTTCGGGAGGGGATGGCAAAGCGTCCTCTCCCCCAGCCCAAGGTGGTGCCCGACGTCCGCCTCCAGCCTCCACGCGTGGCCGCTACCTCCCAACCGCCCCAGCCCTATCTGCACGTCCGGATGGGACACGGTGGACGGATCCGGACCTTCGACGGGCTGATCCGCCATATCGAGATCCCTGAGGCCCAGGGCATGGCACCGGGGGCCTTCGACCTGCTCGTACTGGAGCCGGGCATGGGCGATCTCCTCACCGAGGTTCCCCTGGACCTCCTCGACCGCTTGCAGCAGGCGGAGGTCCCGACAGTGTTGTTCGCACGGACGCCGCACCACCTGGACCTCCCCCACACCCGGCGGGTCTCACTGGTCGTGACCGAGGACCCAGATCTGGCGGAGAGTGCCCCGGTACCGGCGCTGACGCTGGAACCGTCGGTGGACCCCCGTCTCCATCATCCCATCGGATGGCAACGAGACCCGGCGCGCGAGCTCATCGACCTGGATTCCCGACCCGGGCTGTGGGGAGAGGAGCTAACCCGGGAGATCAAGTCGCATCGGGTGGCCACCACCCGCCACGCCGCCATGGCTCTGATCGCCACGGCCGCCGGTACGCCCGTGGTGACACCCCGAACACCGCACCTGGATCGGCTCCTAGGGGACCTGTATGTGCCGGTGGACATGGCCGATGAGGTCCACAGGGCGGTCGAGGCGATCCGGGACACGCAGACCCGAGAGCGCCTGTCGGGCGCCGCCCGTCGGCACGTCTTGAACC